>JASLAX010000013.1 GCA_030146875.1 Longimicrobiaceae bacterium | reverse complement strand
CGTGCGCGCGGCCGGCGAGGGACGCGGCCCGGCGATGCGCTCGATCCCCGAGCCCACCAGCGCGCGCCCGGTGCTGGTGCCCAGGGTGGCGCCCAGCGCGACCACGGCCACCGCGGCCGCGCGCAGCCACCCCGACTCGCGCCAGGACAGCGGCACGATGCGCCGGCGGCGCCGCGCCTTCTCCATCGCGGCCAGGGCGCGCTCGCGCGCCTCGGCCGGCGGGGAGCCCGCCGGCAGCACCGCCAGGCTCTCCGCCACGTGCGAGGAGACGGCGGAGATCGCCGCGGCGCGGGCGGAGCACTCGGCGCACGCGGCCAGGTGGGCGCGCACGCGCGAGGCGGACTGCCGGTCGAGCTGGTGGTCCAGGTGGCGCACCAGCTCCGCGTCGGAGAGGTGCGGGGCGCGCACGCGTCCCCCGCTCATCGCAGGTGCTCCGGAAGGCCGCCCAGCTCGGCCGACAGCTTCTTCAGGGCGCGCGCCACCATCGTTCCCACCGACCCGGTGGTCGTCCCGACCGCTTCCGCGATCTCGTGGTGGGCGAACCCCTCTTCCCTCATCAGGAGCACGGTTCTCTCTTTCCACGACAATCTATCCAGAGCCGCCCGCACCGCCCGCTGCCGCTCCCGGCTCTCGAGCTCCTCGTCGGGACGAGGGGCCAGGTCGGCCATCGGCGCGCGGTCCGGCGAGCCCGTCAGCAGGGTGAGCCAGCGCGTCTTCGCCCGGGAGTGGTCGCGGACCACGTTGGTGGCGACCGCGTACAGCCAGGCCCGGACGTGCCGGTCCTGCGGCGGCCGCTCCACCAGCCTCACGAACGCCTCCTGCGCGGCGTCCGCCGCCGCGTCGGAGTCGCCCGTGAGCCGGACGAGGTATCGATAGAGAGCGTCGTGGTGCTCTTGGAAGAGCTGGGTGACGTTCAAGCGCTCGCCTGTCTGAAACGCTGCATCGGCCGGCGTCGCGCGCACCCGCGGTCCCACACGCTCGTCTTCGGGGGTGGAACGAACCGCGGCCGGAGATTCTGACCGGGCGCGCGCGTGTGGGCGGCTGCGGAGGAGCGGAGGGTCTCCCGGACGCCCGGTAGGGGGCGCGCCGGTACCGGAAGGGGTGCGGATGGTGGCTCTGGTCCCGAAAGGTAGGGCCGCGGCACGCCCTGGAAAAGCCCTCCGCGCCCGCTCACGCCGCCCCTTCCCCCCGCGCCCGGGCGTCGTTCACCGCGCGGTGGGCGCGCCGGGTGGTCTCCGGCTCGCGGAAGCGGGGGCAGAGCGAGAGCACCAGGGCCACCGCCGTATCGGCGTCCATCAGGTGCCCGGGGGAGACGTAGACGGGCTTCACCCCGTCCCGCGTGCGCAGCGCCACGCCCACCGTCTCGCCCCGGTCCACGATGGGCGCCGTGGACCCGCGCGCGTGGCCGAGCGGGCCGTGCTCCCCCACCAGCAGCGACTTGGCGCACCCCACGCTGGGCAGCCCGAAGAGCAGGCCGCCGTGGCAGGCCAGCCCGAAGCGGCGGGGATGGGCCGTGCCCTGCCCGTCGAAGACCAGCGCGTCGGGGCGCGTCCCCAGCGCCTCCCAGGCGCGGGCCAGGGCGGGAAGCTCGCGGAAGGAGAAGTAGCCGGGAACGTACGGCACCTGCAGCTCGCTCTCGGCGACGGCGCGGTCCACCTCCCCCAGCGTGGCGGCCTCCAGGACCACGATGCCGCCGAAGCCGCGCCGCGACCGGCGAGAGGCGGACACGTCCGCCCCCGCCACCGTGCGCGGCGCGAAGCCCGGCGGGGGTCGGGGGACCAGGCGCTCGCGCAGGCGGAGCTGCACCGCCCGCATCTCCCGCGCGTCCCAGGGACGGTCGGGGCGCAGGTCGTCGTCGAGGCCGGGGAGCTCGGGCATGGGAAGGCCGGGTTGAGGGGGGCGGTGGAGTGCGCGTCGGCGTCACGGTAGACCGGGGCACGGGGGCGGGCAAGGCCGGCGCTCACGAGAGGCTGGCGCGGCGGCGCGGAGGCCTTAGCTTCGGAGTCGACCCGCCCCACCGGCGGGCTCCCCCTCCATACGCCCCACCGAACCCACGCGGAGCCCCGGATGTCGCGCACACGGTTCATCGAGCACCAGGGAAGCAGGGTCCTCCTCTTCGACTACGCCGGCATCCGCGACACCGCCGAGGCCAAGCGCGAGATCGCCGAGTCCGTCCGGGTGGTGGCCACGCAGCGCCCCGAGAAGTCGCTGCTGGTGATGACCGACGTGACCGACGCCCGCTACGACAGCGAGGTGGTGCAGGCGCTCAAGCAGCTGGCCGCGCACAACACCCCGTACGTGAAGGCGAGCGCCGTGGTGGGCGTGCGCGGACTGCAGAAGGTGGTGTACCAGGCCGTCGTCTGGTTCTCCAAGCGCAACCTGCAGCTCTTCGACACGCGCGAGGCGGCGCTGGCCTGGCTCGCCCAGCAGCGCTGACCCCCTTCCGCGCGGTCCCATCCGGCCGGGCCGCTCGCGGGAGAGGTCCGGCGGGAGGTGTCTGGGGTGTGGTTGTAAGGAAGGAAGGGTGTGGGTAAGGCGCACGGCCCGCGGGGGAGCTTGACTCCCGCGGCGCGATGCGCCATTCTCCAGCGTTCACTGGACACTTCGTGTCCTGAAACGTGCACCCCGACCGCCGGCACCATGCAGCGCCTACCTCGTCCGCTCCTGCTCCTGCACCCGGACCGCGCCTTCCGCGACCGACTGCGGCCGGTCGTATCCGCCCCTCACGTGCTGCGGCCCATCCCCGGTTGGGACGCGCTGCGCGCCGCGCTCCGCACGGCCCCCCCGGGCAGCGTGGCGGTGGTGGACCCGTACGCCGAGGGCGACGGCGAGCTGTGCACCGCGCTGCGCGACATCCTGCGCGACTTCCGCTCCGCCACGGTGGTGGCCGCGCACCGCTTCGAGCCGGTGCACTACGGCGACCTGCGCACGCTGGGCCAGTGGGGGATCGCGGAGCTGATCTGCATCGGGCGCGAGGACACGCGGGCGGCGCTGGGCCGCCGGCTGCGCGCGGTGCAGGCCCGCCCCATCGAGCGCGTGCTGCGCCCCTCGCTCTCGCGCGCGTTCTCGGGCCGCGCGCGCACGCTGCTCACGGCGGCGGCGGAGACGGTGGTGCGCGGCGGGCAGGCGCCGGAGCTGGCCGCGGCGCTGGAGCTGAAGGAGCGCACGCTGCTGCGCTGGTGCGAGCGCGCCGACCTGCCGCCGCCGCGCCGCCTGCTGGCGTGGATCCGCGTGCTGCTGGCGTGCGACCTGCTGGACGACCCCGGCCACACCCTCTCCTCCGCCGCCCGCTCCTGCGGATACGCGGCGGACATGCCGCTGCGCCGCGCCATCCGCAACCTGGTGGGCGAGGAGCCGCAGGCGCTGCGCGAGGAGGGCGCCCTCTCCGTGGCTTCCCGCGCCTTCACGCGCGAGCTGCACGCGCTGCGCGAGCAGGGCCGCGAGAGCCGCCGCGCCGCTCCCCGCGAGCGCCGGATCTGCGTGGTCTGATCCCCGCGGGGGCGCGGCCACGCGCCGCGCCCCCCGCCGCGCTCCCTTCGCCCCCTCCCGTAGACGCGGGCCGCGCGGCTTGCCCCGCCCGCCGGAGCCGCTACATTTTCCGGGTGGCGTCCCCCGCCGCGCCCTCGCCCTCGACGGCCCCCACCGCCCCGCCCGCGGCATGGAGATCACGGCGATCGAGCCGTTCCTGGAGTACTACGGCGGCTTCCGCGCGCGCACCGTGCGCGCCGCCCGCCGCGTGCCCGCGGAGCGGATCGAGTGGTCGTACCGCCCGGGCGCCTTCACCTTCGGCGACCTGCTGCGGCACCTGGGCGCCATCGAGCGCTGGATGTTCGCGGAGAACGCGTGCGGCCGGCCGTCGCGCTACCCCGGCCACGGCCGCGAGCTGGCGGACGGGTACGAGGCCGTCCTCGCCTACCTGGACTCCACCCACGCCGGGACGCTGGAGATCCTGGGCGCGCTGACGCCGGCCGACCTGCGCCGGCGGACGACCACGCCGGGGGGCGCCTCCATCCCGGTGTGGAAGTGGCTGCGCGCCATGCTGGAGCACGAGGCCCACCACCGCGGGCAGCTCCACATGATGCTGACCATGGCGGGCGCGTCCGCGCCGCCGCTCTACGGCCTCACCTCCGAGGAGGTTCGCGAGCGGAGCCTGCACCCGTGACCGGCGCGCTGGCCGGCCTGGGCGTGCTGACCGCCGCCTCCGCGATCGGGGCCATCGCCGGGGCCCGCCGCGGCTCGCGGCGCCTGCACTACCTGTGCAAGCCGCTGGCGACGCTGCTCGTCCTGGCGGCCGCGCTGCTCCCGCCGGCGCCCGCCGGACCGGGGTACCGCGCCTGGATCGCCGCGGGGCTGGTCCTCTCCCTGGCCGGCGACGTGCTCCTGATGCTGCCGCGCGACCGCTTCGTGGCGGGGCTGGCGTCGTTCCTCCTGGCCCACCTCTGCTACGTCGCCGCCTTCGTGGGCGACGGCGGCTTCCGCGCGGACCTCGCCTCCCTGCTCCCCTTCGCGGCCGCGGGCGCCGTGCTGCTGGCGGTGCTGCTGCCGCGCGTGGAGGGGAAGCTGAAGGCTCCCGTGGCCGTGTACGGCGGGGCCATCGTGCTGATGGCGTGGCAGGCCGCGGCGCGGTGGCTGGAGCTGGGCGGCACGGCGCCGCTGCTCGCCGCCGCCGGCGCCACGCTCTTCGTGGTGTCCGACGCCGCGCTGGCCGTCGACCGCTTCGCGCGCCCCTTCCCCGCCGCGCAGGCGGTGGTGCTCTCCACCTACTGGGCGGCGCAGTGGCTCATCGCCCTCTCCGCCTGACCTCCACCCACCCCGTCGAAAGCGAGCCCCATGATCCGCCGAACCCTCCTGGCGCTCCTCCTGGCGATGGCCGCCGCAGCCCCGGCCCGCGCGCAGACGTTCACGCCCTCGCACCGGCAGGCCGCGGTCGAGGCGCTGGAGGCCATGCGCATCGAGCAGACCCTGACGAGCACCATCGACGCCCTGCTGAAGATGCAGATCGAGGGGAACCCGCAGATGGCGCCGTACGAGGAGGTGATGCGCACGTTCTTCCGGCGCTACATGAGCTGGGAGTCGCTGAAGGAGCCGTACGCCGAGATCTACGCCCGCAACTTCACCGAGGCCGAGCTGCGCGAGATCGCCGCCTTCTACCGCACCCCGACCGGCCAGAAGATGGCCGCCGCCACGCCGCAGCTCATGCGCGAGGGCGGCGAGCTGGGCCAGCGCGCCGTGCAGTCCCACAGCGCGGAGCTCACGGAGATGATCATGGAGAAGATGCGCGCCCAGGAGGGAGCCCCCGCCCCCGCGAAGCCGTAGCGCGTCCGGACCGGGGCGAGCCACTGCTCCACCTTCGGCGGGCGCGGCAGCGGACGGCGGGCTCGCGTCATCCGGCGACGACCGACGACGCGCTCTACTCGTACCGCAGCGACTCCACGGGGTCCAGCCCGGCGGCGCGGCGGGCGGGGAACAGGCCGGCGACCAGGCCGATGGCGGTGAGGATCGCCACCGTTCCCAGCGCGATGGGCGCCGAGAGCTTGGGGTTGGCCAGGAACGGCAGGGCCTCGTTCCCCCGGTCGGGGATGGAGTCCACGCCCACCACCAGCGCGGTCGAGAAGGCCAGCCCCAGGAGCCCGCCCACCAGGCAGATGGCCACGGACTCGAAGACGAACTGCGCCATGATGTGATGCTTGCGGGCGCCCACGGCCATCTTGATCCCGATCTCGCGGGTGCGCTCGCGGACCACCACGTACATGATGTTCGCCACCCCCACCCCGGCCACCAGCAGCGTGAGCACCCCCACGATCCCCAGGAAGACCTGGATCCCGCCGGTGATGAGCCGCGTCTGCTTCTCCTCCTCGAAGAAGTCCCACATGTCGACCGCGCGGGTGTCCGCGGGGTCGAACTTGTAGCGGCTGCCCAGCACCTGGTAGATGCGCCGCTTCACCGACTCGGCCTCGCGCGCGTCGCGGGGGCGCACGATTAGGTGGCTCACGTCGCGGTTGCCGTAGAGCGTGCGGAAGGTGGAGCTGGGGATCACCGCGCGGTCCGCGTCGGGCCCGTTGTTGGACGAGGTCTGCACCTTGGTCAGCATCACGCCCACCACGGTGAACGGCACCGCGTCCACGAACACCGTCTCCCCCACCGGCTCCCTGCCGGGAAAGAGCCGCCGGGCGATGGAGTCGCCCAGGAACAGCACGCGCCGCCGCTGCGCCACGTCCATGGCGTTCAGGAAGCGCCCGCCCGCCGCCGGGTACATGTGCCGAAGCTCCTCGAAGCCGGGATCCACCCCCTCCATCATGGTGGTGGTGGAGACCGCCGCCGTCTTCAGCGACGACCCCGGGCGGCCGTACGAGGCGCTGACCAGGTCGATCTCCGGGATGGAGAGCGTCAGCAGGCCCAGGTCGCCCTCGGTGAGCTCCACCGGCCGGCCCTTGGGCAGGCCCTCGTACGGCATGGAGGTCTGGCCGCCGTACAGGATGAACATCTGCCCGCCCATCCCCAGCATCCCGCGAACCACCGACCGCTTCAGCCCCTCGCCGAACGCCAGCATCAGCACCACCGCGATGGTGCCCCACGTCACCGCGAACATGGTGAGCAGGGCGCGCGTCTTCTGCACGCGCAGGTCGCCCCAGAGCTCTTCCAGCAGGATCTTCCACATCGGTCGTCGCGGCGCGCTGGGGTGCGGGGGGAAGGGGCGGCTACGGGACGCGCAGGACCACGGGCACCAGGTGACCGCCCAGCGGGAGCGCCGCGGCCACCGTGCGGCCGTTGGCGATCACGGTGGCGTGGCGCAGGAAGGCGGGGAAGCGCACCCGCAGCTCGTCCTGCGAGCCGCCGCGCACCCAGAACACCACCACGCGCGGCTCCGACTGCGCCTCGTGGTGCAGCGCCGCCACCCGCTCGGCGGCGCGCTCGCCGGTGATCCAGGCGCCGGACGGCGACGGCTCCTCCACCCGGGCGGCCACGTGCCCGTCCCCCACCTCCATGGAGACGCGGTGGTCGCCGCCGGGCTCCAGCGACACCTCGAACGGCACCCGCCGGCGCTCCACGTGCAGCAGCAGCGAGGTGCCGCCCAGCGAGAGCAGGGTCCGCATGGCCCCGGCCAGGTGCTGCGCGGGAAGGCGCCCCTCCAGGGAGAGGCGCCGGGCGGCCAGGGCGACCGAGTCGTCGCCGGTGACCTCGATCACGCCGCTGGTGTGGCCGGGCAGCAGGTCCAGCGCCGGGGCCAGCAGCGGGCGGAACGGAGCGGCGAGCGTCTTCAGCAGTCCCATGGGTTCCTCCGGGGAAGGAGCGGGCGGGCCGCTCAGGTGCCGTAGCGCAGGCACTCCACGGGATCCAGCCCCGCTGCCCTGCGTGCCGGGAACAGCCCGGCCAGGAAGGCGATGCCCGCCAGCAGGCAGAGCGTCGCCGTCATCACCATCGGCGAGATGGTGGGGGTGCCGATCTCATCCTGCATGGGGAGCGTGCCCGCCGCGGCCACCAGCCCCACCGAGGCGACGACGCCGAGCGCGGCGCCCACCGCCACGATGACGAACGTCTCCACCAGGATCTGGGAGAGGATGGTGGCGCGGCGCGCGCCAAGCGCGCGGCGGATGCCGATCTCGCGCGTCCTTTCCCGCACCACCACGTACATGATGTTGGCCACGCCGATCCCCCCCACCACCAGCGTGAAGCTGCCCACCACGCCCAGGAACAGGTTGAAGCCCAGGAACAGGTAGCGGAAGAACCTGTCTCCCTCGCTGGTGTCCCACATCCCCACCGCGTCCTCGTCCGCGGGGTCGAAGGTGTGGCGCCGGGCCAGCACCCCGCGCACCTCCCGGTTGACGGACTCGCTCCGCGTGGGATCCAGCGGACGGTACAGGATCCGCGCCGGCTCCCGCACCCCGAACACGGACTGGAAGGTGGTGGAGGGGATGAAGATGCGCTCCTGGTCGCGCTGCGCGTACGAGGAGTTCTGCGTCTTGTGGCGCATCACGCCCACCACGGTGAACGGCGTTCCGCCCACCGTCACCTCGCGCCCCACGGGTGCGGCGTCGCCGAAGAGCACGCGGGCCAGGGAGTCCCCCAGCACCGCCACGCGGCGGCGGCCGGCCAGGTCCATCTCGTTCACGAAGCGCCCGCCGTCCTGCGGGATCACGTTGCGCAGGTCGCCGTACGCGGGCTCCACCCCGGTCACGTACGGGTTGGCCGCCTCGGTGCCGCGGCGCACGGGCACCTCCCACCTCCCCCACTCCGGCGTCACCGTCTCCAGCCCGGCCACGTCGCGCCGGAGCGCCGCCGCGTCGGCCTCGGTGGGGCGGATGCGGCGCCGCTCGGGGAAGCCGCGGAACGACCGGGTGGTGGAGCCGGGGAACAGGATCACGATGCCGTCGCCGATCCCCCGGGCGTTGCGGCGCATCTGCTTCTCCATCCCCACCCCGAAGGCCAGCAGCACCACCACGGCCGTGGTGCCCCACGAGATGCCCAGGATGGTGAGGGCCGTCCGCAGGCGCTGCGTGCGCAGCGTGTGGAGGAAGGGGCCCAGGTGGTCCAGGAGGCTCATGGCGCGCCCTCCCGCCCTCAGCCGATCTGCTTGGCCGGCTTCTCCAGCACCGTCTCGCCCTCGCGCAGCCCGGAGAGCACCTCCACCTGGATGGCGTCGCTCAGCCCGGTGCGGATCACGCGCTTCTCGGCGGTGCCGTCGGGGCGGCGGACGTTCACCCAGGCGGTGTCGCCCGCGAAGGTGACCACCCGCTCGGGCACGGTCAGCACGCGCTGGCGGCGCTGGATGATGATCTCGGCGTTGGCGGAGAGGCCGGCGCGGAGCTGCGCCCCCGCGGCGGAGGTCAGGGTGATCTCCACCGGGAAGGTGGTGGCGTTCTCCTTCCTGTCGGCCTTGAGCGAGATGCGGGCGACCACGCCCTGGACGCGGGCATCGGGCAGGGCGCCGATCCTGATCTCCACCGGCATTCCCTCGCTCAGCTTGCCCACGTCGATCTCGTCCACGGTGCCGCGGAAGACGAGCCGGCCCATGTCGGCCATGGTCATCAGCACCGTCCCCTCCTGGTAGCTGGAGAGGGGGACCACCGGGTCGCCGGTCTCCACCGACTTGCGCAGCACGTAGCCGGCGATGGGCGCACGCACCACCGCCTCGTTCCCCGAGCCTCCGGGGATGCTCCCCGTCTCGAGCAGCGAGAGCTTCTCGCGGGCCATGCGGAGCTGGAGCTGCGCCTCCTGGTGCTTGCGCGCCGCCGTCTCCAGGTCCTGCGCGGGGGCGAGCTGCCGCTGGGCCAGCTCGCGCTGGCGGGTCAGGTCGCGCCCGGCATTCTCCAGCTCGATCTGGCGGAGCTGCACCTGCCGGCGCGCGTCCACCATCTCCACGGGGGTGGGGTCGGGGCGGATCTCCATGAGCGGGGCGCCGGCGCGCACCAGCGTGCCCTCCTGCACCAGCATGCGCCGCACGACGCCGGAGATCTTGGACTTCACCTCCACCTCGACCTCGGGCTCGATGGTGCCCACGGCCAGCGCCTTCGACACCACCTCGCCGCGGGCGACGACAACGGTGGCGGGGCCCTCGTCGTCGCTCTCGCCGTTCGCCTTGCGGACGACGAAGAACCCGGCGGCCACGGTGATCACCGCGGTGGAGCCCAGGAGGAGCTTGGTGCGACGCTTCATGCTCGGATCTCCGTCCGGGATGGAGACAGGAAGGGGAGGCACGCGAGAGAGCCGCGGGGGGCGGGGCGCGGCGTGGGGGGACGTACGGGGGGTCCAGCGGGTAGGTTTCAGCCGGCGCTAGCCGGCGGCGCCTCCCAGGGGCGCGGTGACGTCGGGGCCGGGCTCGTGGTGCGCGATCGTCCACCAGGCCAGGGCGCCCACGATCAGCGCCAGCAGCAGCATGCCCGCCACGGTCGCGCGGCGGCGCGCGCCGGGGGTCTCGATCCACGCCGGAAGGCGGCGGGGTGCGCGGTCGCTCTCGGGAGGGGTGCTCGCCATCGTCGTCTCCGTGTCGGGGTCCGTCCGCCTCTCCCCCTCAACTCTCGCGCCGCGGGGAGAGCACACCTCGGGTTGTCCGCCGACGCCGCACGACATACGTTTCACGCCGCCACCCTGCCTTCCCTCCCGCTCCCTCCCGGCTCCATCATGAAGTCCCTTCTCTCGCTCGTCTCCCCCGCCCGCCTGCGGCTCGCCCTCTGCGCCGTCCTGCTCGCCCTCCCGGCGTGCGGCGGCGACGGCAGTCCGTCCGCCGCCCCCGTGCCGCCGGTCGTATCCGCGCTCGACCGCGACAGCGCGTACGAGGGGACGCCCGGGCTCACCCTGGCCGTCAGCGGCACCGGCTTCGAGAGCGGCGCCGTGGTCCGCTGGAACGGCGCCGACCGCCCCACGACGTTCGAGAGCGCCACGCGCGTCACCGCAACCATCCCGGCCACGGACCTGGCTGCGTCCGCGACGGCGCGCGTCACCGTGCGCAACCCGGGCGCGGGCACCGAGTCCGCGGCCAGGGACTTCCGCGTGGTGCCCTTCACCTGGAAGGACGTCTCCGGCGGGGGCCGGCACACCTGCGCCATTGCCGCGGACGACCGCGCCTACTGCTGGGGCTACGGGCAGATGGGGCAGCTCGGGATACCTTCTCCTTCCACGGACTCGCACGTCTCCCGCCCGGTGCGCGTGCAGGGCGACCTGTCCTGGCGCAGCATCACGACGGGGGAGCGCTCCACCTGCGGGCTGACGACCGACGGCCGGGCGCACTGCTGGGGCACGTTGACGAGGACTACGCTATCCGGGGATGCCTGGCCGCGTGAGGTCGAGGGGGACCCCGGCTTCCGTTCCATAGAGGCAGGAGGCTACCACGTGTGCGCGATCGCGACCGATGGGACGAGCTGGTGCTGGGGCGACAACGTGACGGGAGCGCTGGGGGTGGGCCGTCTGGGCGAGACGGTGTATCTCAACCAAATCTCGCCCACGCGCGTGGCGACCGCGGTGCCGTTCTCCATCCTTGCCCCCGGGATCGAGTACACCTGCGCGCTCACCGCGGACGGTCGCCGCTTCTGCTGGGGGAGCACGTACGACTCCGACCCCGAGGCTGTTCCGGCCGAGCTTTCCGGCGGCCCCACGCTGGTTGCGCTCGAAGCCGGAGGCTCCGATTACGAGACGGGACACCGCTGCGGACTCACGGCGCCCGGCGAGGCGTGGTGCTGGGGCGGGAACGAGTCCGGCCAGCTCGGCGACGGCACCACCACCAGGTCCGATGCCCCGGTCCGGGTGCAGGGGCTGACGGGGACGGGCGTGCGCGAGATCACCCTGGGCAGCCGGACTTTGCCCACCCGCCGCACCCCGTTCGCCTGCGCACTCTCCACGGCGGACCAGGCGTGGTGCTGGGGCGACAACGAGCATGGGCAGCTCGGGGACGGGACCACCGTTCAGCGGACCAGCGCGGTGCCGGCGGCGGGAGCGCTGCGCTTCCGGAAGATCGACGCGGGGGGGAGCCACGCGTGCGGGATCACCCGGGAGGGCCGGCTGTACTGCTGGGGCCGGGGGACCGCGGGACAGCTCGGCCACGGTCGCTCGGGAGAGGGTGGATCCTCGGCCACCCCGGTAGCGGTCCTCCCGCCAACGTAGTCTGCGCCACATCCGTCTCCGCTCCGTCGCCCCCGCCGAGTACCGGCGGGGGCGACGTCGTTCTACCTGCCCGGCGGGACCGGCGGGAGCGCGGCGGCGGGGTTGAAGTGGCGGAAGACCTCGCGGCCGATCCGGGCGATCAGCAGGTGCGCGGGGGCGTCCACCGCGTAGCTCTCGTCGCGGTTCTCGCGCGTCATCACGCAGATGGCGACGGGGGCCTGCGGACCATACAGGATGCCGCAGTCGCTGCGCGAGCGGTCCACCTCGCCGCTCTTGTGGGCGGCGGCCACGTCGGCCGGGAGCCAGCGGGCGAGCTTGGTGCCGTCCTGGTTGGCGGACAGCATCCGCAGCGCCAGCGAGTCCAGCGCGGGGGAGACCGCGCGCCCCTCGTGCAGCAGGGCGAAGAGGCGCAGGGTCTCGTCTGGCGTGGTGACGCCCAGCCCGTACTTCACCGACGAGTCCATGGCCACGGAGGTCGCGCGGAGGAAGGTCTTGGAGTGGATCTTGGTCCGCGGCAGCCCCAGCGCCTCCATCTTCGTCCACACCGTGCGGACGTTGATCTTGTCCAGGACCAGGTTGGTGGCCGTGTTGTCGGAGACGGTGATCATCAGCCACGCCAGGTCCTCCACCGTGAGCGCCGCGCCGGGACGGAGGTGCTGCATCACCCCGGAGCCCCCCACCCGGTCGCGCGAGACCATGGAGACGGGCTCGTCGAGCCGGATCGTCCCCTGCCGCACCTCGTCGAGCAGCGCCACCAGGACCGCGACCTTGATCAGCGACGCCGCGGGGAACGGCTCGTCGCCGCGGATGGAGAGCGCCTCGCCCGTCCGCAGGTTCCGTACGGAGACGCCGACGACGCCCGCGTGCTCGCGGATGGCCGCGTCCAGCGCGCGCCGCAGCCCCGCCGTGTCGGCGGGGACGGCCGCGGCGGCGCCGGGGCCGAGGACGGCCGCGCGCGCC
>JASLAX010000059.1 GCA_030146875.1 Longimicrobiaceae bacterium | reverse complement strand
GGGAGGGTGGCCGTCACCGGCTTGTCGCCGTCGCCCGACTCGATGAACGCGCCGAACTTGCCGATGCGGACCCGGGCCTCCAGGTCCTGGAGCCGCACCGTGGACGCTTCGCGGGGGTCGATGCTCTCCTGCCCGGCCCTGACCTTTTCCTCCAGCCCTTCCGGGCCGCTGAAGAACTCGCGCAGGTAGGGGAGCCAGGCCGCGTCGCCCTCGGCGATCTCGTCCAGCTGCTCCTCCATCCGCGCGGTGAAGCGGGTGTCCACCAGCGACTGGAAGTGCCGCTCCAGCAGCGCCGTCACCGCGAAGGCGGTGAAGGTGGGGACCAGCTGGTTGTCCTTGCGCTCCGCGTAGCCCCGGTCCACGATGGTGCCGATGATGCTGGCGTAGGTGCTGGGGCGGCCGATTCCCTCCGCCTCCAGCGTTTTCACCAGCGTCGCCTCGGTGTAGCGGGCGGGGGGCTGCGTCTCGTGCCCCAGCGCCTCCAGCTCGCGCAGCCGCAGCGCCTCGCCCTTGGCCAGCGGCGGGAGCGGCTCCTCGCGGTCCTCCAGCGCCGCGTCCGGGTCGTCGGAGCCCTCCACGTACGCGCGGAAGAAGCCGGGGAACTCGATGCGGCGCCCCGAAGCGCGGAACGTCGCGTCGTCGGCCTGGATCTGCACCGTCAAAAAGGTGAGGCGCGCGTCCGCCATCTGGCTGGCGACGGTGCGCTTCCAGATCAGGTCGTACAGCGCCCGGTCCGTCCCGGTGAGGCGCAGCTCGTCCGCCGTCCTCATCTCGGTGCCGGCGGGGCGGATCGCCTCGTGGGCCTCCTGGGCGCCCTTGCTCTTGGTGGTGAACTGGCGGGGCTGCGGGCTCAGGTACTCGGGCCCGTAGCTGGCGCGGATCCGCCCCCGGGCGGCCGTGATCGCCTGCTCCGACAGGTGGACGGAGTCCGTCCGCATGTAGGTGATGTACCCCTCCTCGTACAATCGCTGCGCGATGCGCATGGTGTCGCGCGAGGAGAGGCGCAGCTTGCGGTTGGCCTCCTGCTGCAGCGTGGAGGTCGTGAACGGCGGATAGGGACGGCGGATGGAGGGCTTCTCCTCCGTCTCCGTCACCTTCCACCCCGTGCCGCGCAGCCGCTCCTGCAGCGCGCGGGCCTCGTCCTCCCCCAGCAGGACGACGTCGCGGGCCTTGAGGGTGCCCGTGGTCTCGTCGAAGTCGCGTCCGCTGGCCACGCGCTTCCCGCCCACCGACTGCAGGACGGCGGAGAACGCGGCCTCGGCGCCCTTCTGCAGCGCCGCCTTCAGGTCCCAGTAGGTGGCGGAGCGGAACGCCCTCCGCTCCCGCTCCCTGGTCACGAGCAGGCGCACGGCCACGGACTGCACCCGGCCGGCGGAGAGCCCGCTGGCGATCTTCTTCCAGAGCAGCGGCGATACGGTGTAGCCGACGAGGCGGTCCAGGATGCGCCGCGTCTCCTGCGCCCGCACCAGCTCGTCGTCGATCTGCCGCGGCGCGGCCAGGGCCGCGCGGATGGCCTCGGGCGTGATCTCGTGGAAGACGATGCGCGACACGGGAATGCGCGGCTGCAGCACCTGCACCAGGTGCCAGCCGATGCTCTCGCCCTCGCGGTCCTCGTCGGTGGCGACCACCAGCTCGTCGGCATCCTTGAGCAGGGCGCGCAGCTCGCTCACCACCTTCCGCTTCCCCGCGGGGATCACGTAGAGCGGCTCGAAGTCCGACTCGACGTTCACCCCCAGGCGCGCCCACTCCTTCCCCTTGGCCGTGGCCGGGATGTCGCTGGCCGACTCGGGAAGGTCGCGCACGTGCCCCATGGAGGCCGCCACGCGGTACCCATCGGGGAGGAACGACCGGATCGTCTTCGCCTTGGTGGGGGACTCCACCACCACCAGGCGCGTCTTCTGCTTAGCCGCCATTCGATTCCTGCGTGAGGAACGTCGCCCGGGAGAGGGTCCCCCGGGCGCGGATCTCGGCCTCCAGCCGCGCCGCCACCTGCGCCGGGGAGAGGTCGTCGGTGTCCACCGCCACCTCGGCCCGCGCGTAGAGCGGCTCCCGTTCCGCCAGGAGCCGCCGCAGGGTGCCCAGGGGATCGGGGCCGCGGAGCAGCGGGCGGGTGCCGGGGCGGGCGCCGCTGCGCCGCAGCGCCACCTCGGGGGTCACGCGCAGCCAGGCGGAGAGCGTCCCCGGACCCAGCGAGGGGAGCAGGTCCGGGTTGGTGGCCCAGCCCCCTCCCGGGGCCAGCACGACCCCTTCCCGCCCCGCCAGCGCGCGGGTGGCCTCGGCCTCCAGCGCCCGGAAGCGCGCCTCGCCGTCGCGGGCGAACACCTCCGCCACGGTGGCGCCGGCCAGGCGCTCCACCTCGCCGTCCAGGTCCACGGTCGTCCAGCCCAGCAGGCGGGCCAGCGCCCGCGCGGTGGTGCTCTTCCCCGAGCACATCCCGCCCAGCAGGACGACCCGCCGCACCCCGCCGCCCTCAGGCGAAGGCGCCACGCCGTCCGATCCGCTCCAGGTACGCACCCATCGAGGCGCGCAGGTCGCCCAGCGTGTCGCCGCCGAAGGTCTCCAGCACCGCCGCCGCCAGCACCAGCGCCACCATCGCCTCGCCCACCACCCCCGCCGCGGGAACGGCGCAGACGTCGGAGCGCTCGCGCACCGCCTCGGCCACCTCCCCCGTGCGCAGGTCGACGGTGGCGAGAGGGCGCATGAGCGTGGAGATGGGCTTCATCGCCCCGCGGACCACCAGGGGCAGGCCGGTGGTGATCCCGCCCTCCAGCCCCCCGGCGTGGTTCCCCGCCCGGCCGAACCCGGCGCTCCGCGGGGACGCGGGGTCGCGGACGATCTCGTCGTGGACGCGCGAGCCGGGGCGGCGGGCGCCCTCGAAGCCCAGCCCCACCTCCACCCCCTTGATCGCCTGGATGGACATCAGGGCCCCGGCCAGGCGGCCGTCCAGCTTGCGGTCCCAGGAGACGTGCGACCCCAGCCCGGCGGGGACCCCGCGCGCCACCACCTCGAAGATCCCGCCCAGGGTGTCGCCGTCGTGCTTCGCGGCGTCGATGGCGTCGATCATCCGCCCCTCGGCTTCCGCGTCCAGGCAGCGCACGGGCGAGGGGTCCGCCGCGGCGTTCAGCTCCTCCGGGAGCTCCGCCGGGACGGCCGCGTCGATCCCGCCGAGGGAGACGACGTGGCTCCCCACCGTGATCCCCAGCTCCGCGAGCAGGCGCTTGGCCAGGGCGCCGGCCGCCACCCGCGCCGCCGTCTCGCGCGCCGAGGCGCGCTCCAGGATGTCGCGGGCGTCGGTGCGGTCGTACTTGAGCGAGCCCACCAGGTCGGCGTGGCCGGGGCGCGGCAGGTGCACGCGGCGCAGCGTCTCGTCGCTCGCCGGCTCCGCCAGCGGCGCCGGCGACATGGCGACGGTCCAGTTCTCCCAGTCGCGGTTGCGCACCAGCAGGGTGACGGGGGAGCCCAGCGTCTCGCCGTGGCGCACCCCGGAGAGGATCTCGGCGCGGTCGGACTCGATCCGCATCCGCCCCCCCCGGCCGTACCCCCCCTGGCGGCGGCGGAGCTCGGCGTCGATCCAGTCCGCCGAGAGGGGAATCCCGGCGGGAAGGCCCTCCACGAGGGCGGTGAGCGCCGGGCCGTGGGACTCGCCGGCGGTCACGAAGCGGAAGTCGGGCATGGGGCTAAATAAACACCGGGGGTCCGGCTCGCGCCAGACCCCCGGTGGTGTGCCGCCGCGCGGAGCCGGCCTACTGGGCCAGGTCCGCGGGGGTGATCCCCAGCCGCACGATCCCCCGCGGCGTGACCGCGAAGATCCGCAGCGCCAGCGTGCCCGCCTCGGGGTCGCCGGCCAGGACCGGGACCGCGATCAGCGCGCCCGTCACCTGGTCGCGCATGAAGATCCTGCGCAGCGACCGGAACGAGTAGCTGTCGATCACGTCGATGTACGGCACCCCCTCGGCGGTGACGCCGGACGCGAAGCCCAGGCGCAGGGCCGTGCCGTTGGGGTAGTTCACGTTCAGCGGGTGCAGCGCGCTGCCGCCGGCCGGGGCGCCGCTCGCCACCACGCCCTGCTGGCGGAGGTTGGACTCGAAGAAGTACACCAGCGAGCCGCGGGCCACCCCCAGCGAGCCGTCGCCGTTCAGCGCCAGCCCGATCACCCGCTCGGCCGCGTTGCCGATCAGGTCGGTGGTCTCCACGCTGGAGCCCACCAGCTGGCCGGTCGAGAGGGCCTTGAAGAGCATCACCCGGCCCGGGTCGCGCGCGCCCTCGCCGAACGCGATGGTGGAGAAGTCGCGCGAGACCGCCACGAAGGTGGTGTCGCTGAGCCCCACCGACTCGATGCTCACCCCCTCGTCGAAGCGGGTGTCCGTCTCCCCCGCGGCCCGCAGCGAGGCCAGGTAGGCGGCCACCTGCGAGGGGCGGCCGGTGAAGCACGCCGGGTCCGGCCCGCCGAAGGTGACGCGCCGCGGGCACACCCTGATCTCCCCGCGCGACGCGAGCGTCGACGAGAGGGCGTTGACGATGATCCCGCGGTTCTTCTGGTCGGTGGCGTAGCGGGTGAAGATCTCGGGACCCCGGTTCAGGACGTACGACGTGTCCTTGGTGGGGTCGTAGATCCGGATGGTCCCGTCCTCGCGCGTGGCCGTCGGCTTGGTGGAGTACAGGATCTGCCCGGTGCGCACCTGCCCCAGGAACTGCGGGCGGTCGCTGTAGTCCCGGAGCTGCACCGCGCTGGCGGTGTCGCTGAGCTGGTCGTACGAGACCGCGAAGAGCTGCGCGTCGGGGGTGCGGATGCGCCGCGACTCCACCAGCGGTCCCGATCCCAGCGCGATGGCCGAGATGTTGGTGCCGCCGCTGTTCGCCACGAACACGGTGTCGCGGTTGATCCCCAGCGCCAGCCCCCAGGGCTGCGAGCCCACGCTGATCGGGGTGCCCAGCGCCGTGCCGGTGAGCGGCAGCACCTCCACCCGGTTCTGGGAGAAGTTGGACGCGAAGACGCGCACGCCGTCCGAGAGCAGGTCGGCGATCCGGTCGGTGGAGTCGCCCAGCGCGACCGTGGTGCCGCGGGCGATCAGCGAGTTGGCCAGGCGCCCCGAGCCCTCGCTCAGGCGCACCCCGCGCGAGATCACGCAGCCCAGCGACTGCAGCGTGTTCGGCGTGGTGGCCGTGGCGCAGTTCGGGCGGGCGTCCAGCGCCCACGCCGTGACCTCGAAGCCCACCGTGAGGGTGTCCAGGCCGGTCAGGCCCAGCGCCGCGACGGGGAACCGGAGGGTGGCCGCCGCGGCGCGCGCGCCGACCATCATCCGGGCCAGCGTGTCGGCCCCGGCGGCGGTGCGGCGGATGGCGAGCACCGTCGCGCCCACGCTGTCCACCGCCACGTCGTCGGTCGCCTGCACCGCCACCGTCAGGGTGTCGCGGGTCTCCACCCGGTCCGGCATGGTGAACGAGAACGACACCCGCGGAGCCACGGCATCCTGGGCCGGCGGGTTGATCTGCACCGTCACGGGCCGCGAGGTGCCCACGATGCGCCCCCCGGAGGTCGCGGTGGCCTCCAGCGTGAGGGCGCCGGTGGAGGTGAGCGGGATGCTCAGCACGACCACCGTGTCGACCGACGCCACCGGCACGCTGAGCGAGATGGTGGTGTCGACGGCGAACGCCCCCGTGGCCCGCAGGCGCACGGCGGTGATCAGGTCGAAGCGGTCCTCGGCGTTCAGGCGCACGCTCAGGGGCGTGCCCGCGCCGTACTGCGTGCCGGCCGCCGGCGTGACCACCTGCACCCGCGGCCCGCCGATGGCGATGGTGGCCGTGTCGGCGCGCGTGTTCCCGGCGGAGTCCTTGGCCGTGACCACCACGCGGATGTCGCGCTCCGGCAGCGAGTCCAGCCCCGCCAGCAGGTAGCGCGTGAGCGTGGTGTCGGTCACGGCGCGGCCGGCGGCGTCGAACTCGACGGTCTTGGTGGTGAAGCGGTCGATGCGCGTCTGCGTGCCCAGGGCCGGGTCGCCACGGAGCGAGTAGGCCTCGAACGTCACCGACGCGATGCGGCGGTTGTCGGTCACGCGGGCCTGGACGAACACCGAGTCGGCGATGGCCACGGTGATGCTGTCGCGCGGGAACGCGATGGTCACCGTGGGGGCCGCGGTGTCGGCCGGCCCCGTCTGCGTGCCGGTCCCGGGCTCGGTCCGGAACAGGTTGTCCCCTCCGCACGCGACCAGGGTCGCGCAGGCCAGGACGGCGGTGAGCAGCGCCGGTGGGCGCCGGAAGGGGAGCTTCATGCGAATATGCCTTCTGCTGGTGGGGAGCGCCTCAGGGGCGCTCCTCCACGATGTGGGGGGTCACCATGATGAGCAGGTCGCGCTTCTGCTCGCGATCCGTGGTCTTGCGGAAGAGCGCGCCGATGAACGGCAGGTCCATCAGCACGGGGATGCCGCTGCGGGTGCTGGTGACCTCGGTGACCGTCAGGCCGCCGATGACGGCCGTCTCGCCGTCCTTCACCATCAGCCGCGTCTCGCCGAGCTGGCGCTGGAAGTTCACGCCGATCTCGGTGGCGGCGAGCTGCGCGCTCGAGCGCTCCGCGTGCAGCGTGAGCAGCACGTGGCGGTCGGCCGTGACCTGCGGGGTCACCCGCAGGCGGATGCCCGTCTCCACGAGCTGCGCCGTGGCGCGCGGCTGGCCGGCCGCGGCCGCGCCGTCGGTGCCACCACCGCCGCCGCCGCTCCCGGTGCCCAGGTCCACCACCCGGATGGGGGTCTCCTCCCCCACCCAGATCTGCGCCTCGTGGTTGTTCGTCGTGGTCACCACGGGCGCGGCCTGCACGTCCGAGAGCTCGGCCGTCTGCAGGGCGTCCAGGAAGGAGATCAGCGTGAAGCGGCCCAGCACCAGCGAGATCACCGTCTCGAGCGAGGCGCCCTGGACCCGCGAGTTCGCGTTCCCCAGCGCCGCGATGGAGTTGCCCCCCAGCGAGATGAGGTCCTGGTTCGTGACCTCGCCCGGGTTCAGCGGGTCGGGCACGGACACGAGCTGGTTGAGCGACGAGCCGCGGGAGTCCTTCAGGTCGTAGGTGACCCCCAGCTCCTCGGCGTCGGTGCGGTTGATGAAGATGATCTTGGCCTGGATCGCCACCTGCGGCGTGCGGATGTCCAGCTCCTTGATGAGCTGCCCGAACGACTCCACCACCCCGACCACGTCGGTGACGATCAGGGTGTTCGCGGTGGTGTTGCGGGTGAGGGACCCCCTCTCGCTCAGCAGCGGTCGCAGGGTGGAGTCCATCTCCGCCACGGTCACGTAGTTGATGCGGAAGGTCTGCGTGCGGAGCGGGTCCTGCTGCACCCGCTGCGCCAGGTTCTCGATCTTGTCGACGCGGATGATCCCGCTCGCGTCCTCCTGGGCGGCCAGGTTGTAGGCGTTCAGGAGGTTGGCGAGCGCGACGTCCCAGGGCTGGTTGGTGATGGTCGCGTAGACCGGGATCTGCCCGATCCCCTGCCCGGCGATGATGGAGCGGTTGCTCACCTCGGCGAACGAGGCCAGCACGTCCAGCATGGGCGTGCCCTCGAAGCTCACCGTGATGGGGCGGCCCTGCCGGCGCTGCTGCTGCGGCGGGGTCTGCGCGGACGGCGCCGACCCGAACGCGCGAGAGGGCGCGTCGGCGGCGGCGCGGTAGGCGCCGTCGAGCCGCGGCTCCGGGGCCGCCGGGGCGGCGGCGGGGGGCGC
>JASLAX010000057.1 GCA_030146875.1 Longimicrobiaceae bacterium | reverse complement strand
CCTTTCGAGCGGTCGGACCGCGATCGCGCGAAAGGAGCACGCCATGAGCACGCTGCTGGAGCAGGAGCTCCCCGCCGCCGCGCCCCGCACCCCGCAGGCGCCGCCCCCCACCCGCGCCGCGCGCCGCTGGACGGCCTGGTTGGCGCTGGTGCTGGCGGTGGGCGCGGTCGTGGTGGCGCTCTTCGGCCTGCGCCGCGCCCCGGCCGCCACGACGGCCGGCGCCGCGGGGGCCTTCGCCGCCGCCATCCCCACCCCGTCCGCCCCCGCCATCCGCGGCGAGGAGCGCGCAGAGCTCACCGCCCCGCCCATGGTGCCCAAGCAGATCACCCGCGGCTACGCCACCAGGGTGATCGTGGAGCTGGAGGTGGTGGAGAAGACGATGCGCATGGCCGACGGGGTGGACTACACCTTCTGGACCTTCGGCGGCACCGTTCCCGGCTCGTTCATCCGCGTGCGCGAGGGCGACCAGGTGGAGTTCAAGCTGACGAACCACCCGTCCAGCACCGTGCCGCACAACATCGACCTGCACGCGGTGACCGGCCCCGGCGGCGGCGCCGAGGCCACGCTGGCCGTGCCCGGGCAGCACGCCACCTTCACCTTCACGGCGCTGAACCCCGGCCTGTACGTGTACCACTGCGCCTTCGCCCCCGCGTCGCTGCACGTGGCGAACGGCATGTACGGGCTGATCCTGGTGGAGCCGAAGGAGGGGATGACGAAGGTGGACCGCGAGTTCTACGTGATGCAGGGCGACTTCTACACCCGGGGCGCCCACGGCGAGAAGGGGCTGCAGCCGTTCGACATGCAGAAGGCCATCGCCGAGCAGCCGGACTACGTGGTCTTCAACGGCTCGGTGGGCGCGCTGACGGGCGACAACACGCTCAAGGTGCGCACCAACGAGACGGTGCGGCTCTTCGTGGGCAACGGCGGGCCCAACCTGACGTCCTCGTTCCACGTGATCGGCGAGGTGTTCGACAACGTGTACTCCGAGGGCGGCTCGCTGGCGCAGCACAACGTGCAGACCACCACCATCCCCGCGGGCGGCAGCTCCATCGTGGAGTTCCGCACCGAGACCCCGGGCAAGCTGGTGCTGGTGGACCACGCCCTGTTCCGCGCCTTCCACAAGGGCACGGTGGGCCTGATGATGGTGGAGGGCGAGCAGAAGGCGGACGCCTTCGGCGGCCAGACGTCCACCGGCCCGTACACGCCGGCGCCGGCGGGCCGGTAGCCAGAATCGAGGGCGGGCGCCCCCCCGGCGCCCGCCCTCCCTCATCTTTCAACGGTGACTCCCATGCGCGCCCCGCTCCTCG
Source organism: Longimicrobiaceae bacterium (assembly GCA_030146875.1). Lineage (GTDB taxonomy): Bacteria > Gemmatimonadota > Gemmatimonadetes > Longimicrobiales > Longimicrobiaceae > JASLAX01. The sequence goes on along the minus strand of JASLAX010000057.1, from coordinate 8,302 downwards.
TCCTGCTCCTCGCCCTCGCCGTGGGGGCCGTGCCCGCCGCGGCGGCGGAGCCCGGACCGGGGATGGCGCGCATCCCCGCCGGCCGGTACGTGCCGCTCTTCCTGAACGGCAGGGCCTCGGTGGAGGTGGAGGCCTTCGCGCTGGACCGCCTGCCCGTCACCCGCGCGGAGTACCTGGCCTTCGTCCGCGCCCACCCGCGCTGGCGCCGCGGCGCCGTTCCGCGCGCCCTCGCCGGCCCCGCCTACCTCTCCTCCTGGCCGTCGCCGCTCTCCGTGGGCGGCGCGACGGACGCGCGGCGCCCGGTGACGGAGGTCTCGTGGTTCGCCGCCCGCGCGTACTGCTCCGCCCGGGGCGCCCGCCTTCCCACGACCGACGAGTGGGAGTACGCCGCCCTGGCGAGCGAGACCCGGCGCGACGCTGGGCGCGACCCGGCGTTCACCCGGCGGCTCCTGGGCCTGTACCTGGCCCGCCGGCCCGTTCCCCCCGTCGTGGGGTCGGGCTTCCGCAACGCCTACGGCGTGTCCGACCTGCACGGCGTGACGTGGGAGTGGGTGCTGGACTTCAGCTCGCTGCTGGTGTCCGAGGACTCGCGCGCCACCTCCGGCCGCGACCACCCGCTCTTCTGCGCCGCGGGTGTGGTGGGGGCCACCGATCCGAACGACTATCCCGCCTTCCTGCGCTACGGCTTCCGGGCCGCCCTGCAGGGCCGCACCACCGTCGGGGGCCTCGGCTTCCGCTGCGCCCAGGACCTGTGACCATGCGCCCTCCGCTCCCGCCGCTGCTCGCCGCCTTCCTGGCCCTGACCGCGTGCGGGCCGGGCTCCGCCATCCCCGAGCACGCCCGGGGCGAGCGGGCCTCCGCCGCGCCCGAGTTCTCCGTCTACGAGCTCCCGGCGCGCTGGCGCGACCAGGCCGGGCGCGACGTGGGCCTGGAGTCGCTGCGGGGACGGGTGCGGGTGGTGGCGATGGTGTACGCGAGCTGCACCCACACGTGCCCCTCCATCGTGGGCGAGATGAAGCGCCTGGAGGCCGAGCTGACGCCGGCGGAGCGCGCCCGCGCGGGCTTCGTCCTGTTCTCGCTCGACCCGGAGCGCGACACCCCCGAGCGTCTGGCGGAGCTCGCGGCGTCCATGCGGCTGGACCCCGCGGGGTGGACGCTCCTCACCGGCGGCCCCGAGGAGGTGCGCGAGCTGGCGGCCCTTCTCGACATCCGCTACCGCGTGGAGGCCGACGGGCAGATCTCGCACTCCAACTCGTACCTGGTCCTGGACGCCGCCGGCGGCGTGGTCCACCGCCAGGACGGCCTGGGCGGCCGCACGGGTCCCGTGCTGGCGCGCATCCGCGCCGCCGCGGGCACGCGCTGACGCCGGACGACGACACGACGAACCCGCGGCGCCGTCGTCTCCTCGACGGCGCCCCTTCCCTGGAGCCGTACCATGCCGTCCTCCACCCGCGGGACCACGCGCGCCGCCGCCCTCCTGGCGCTCTCCCTCTCCCTCGCCGCGTGCGCCACGGGCGGTCCCCGCCAGGGGGTCGTCGCCACCAGCCGCATGGGCGCGGTGAAGGGCCCCGGCGTCGTCGCGCGCGGCGTGGTGCAGCTCGAGGCCGGGTACTCGGAAGGGCGGCGCGACGGGCGCACCCGCCGCGGGGTGGGCGAGCCGCTGCTGCGCGTGGGGCTGGGCCGCTCCACCGAGCTGCGCGCGACCTTTCCGTCGTACCTGCGCACCGTCACGCCCTCGGCCACGGCCGAGGGCGCGGGCGACGCGTCGCTGGCGGTGAAGCACCGCTTCCGCCCGCCGGCGGGGTGGCTGCCGGGCGTCTCCGTCACGCTGGGCTCCACGCTGCCCACGGGCGCGGACGCGGTGGGCGCGGGCGCCGCTCAGCCGGAGGGCTCGCTGGCGGCGGAGTGGCGCGCGGCGCCTCGCCTGGCCGTCGTGGGCACCGCCGGCTGGCGCCACGCCGTGGCCGCGGGCGACCGCTTCGGGCAGACGACGCTGGGCGCGGCCGGACGGGCGGACCTGACGAGCGCCATCACGGCGCAGGTGGAGGGCACCCTGGTCTCGGCCACCCGCGCCGGGGTGCGCGACGTCTCCGCGCTGCGCGCCACCGCCGCGATGCGGCTGACGCCGGACCTGCAGCTCGACGGATGGGTGGGCCGCGCCACGCAGCCCGGCGCGCCGGGCGAGACGCTGTTCGGCGTGGGCTTCACCCGCCGCTGGTGAGGCCGCCGACGGCGAGGTGGGATCGCGATGAGCGGCCCCGGCTCTCCTCCGAGAGCCGGGGCCGCGTTCCCGTCTCCCCCGAAGCTGCGCCGACGGCGGGCGCGCGGGCCGGCTAGGGGATGCCGACGGCCCGCAGCACCCACGGCCCGGTGAGCGCCACCACCGCGCACCCCACCACCATGACCACCAGCCCCGGAACGAGCAGGTCCTTCGCGCGCAGCCCCGCCCCGAACGCCATGGCGTTGGGCGGGGTGCTGATGACGAAGGGCACCCCCAGCGACGACGCCACCGCCACCAGCACCGCGGCGGAGGGCGCCCCGCTCGTCGCCACGGCCAGCGGCACCAGCATGGCCGCCGTGCCCGTGTTGCTCATCAGCGCGGAGAGGAAGGCGCTGAGCAGGCACAGCACCAGGATGCGCAGCGTGGGCGACGCGGCCTCCAGCGGGAGCCGGCCCGCCACCTCGCGCATCAGCCCGGAGCGGTCCAGCATCGCCCCCAGCCCGATCCCGCCGGCGATCAGCACCAGCGTTCCCCAGTCGATGCGCTTCAGGTCGCCGGGGCGCAGGAGCCCCAGGACGAAGAGCGCCCCCGCCGCCGCCAGGGCGACCACCCAGGCGCGCACCCCGTGGATGGGCTCCGTGAGCCAGAGCGCGACCGTCACCCCGAAGACGGCGGCGAGCGGGCGGATGCGTCCCCGGGGCCCGGCCAGGAACCCCTCGGGAAGCCGGACCACGCCGCTCGGCCGGATCCAGACGGCCACCAGGACCAGCACGCCCACGAGCAGCCCCGCGGTGAGCGGCACGCCGAAGACCATCCAGTGCACGAAGGTGATGGCCTGCTGCCGCTCCACCGCGGCGATGGCGATGCCGTTCGGGCCGCTGCCGATGGGGGTGGCGATGCCGCCCACGTCCGCCGCCAGCGCGATCCCCAGCAGCAGCCCGCGGCGGAAGGTGCCGTCCCGCGGCTCGCCGGCCAGCACCGGGGCGAAGGCTCCCAGCATCAGCGCCGCCGCCGCGATGTTGGACATCCACATCGACAGCGCCGCCGTGGCGACCGCCGCCAGCGCGATGGTGCGCATGGCACCGCCGTGCGAGAGGCGGAGCGCCGCCGCCGCCACCGCCCGGTCCGCCCCGTGCCGCCCCGCCGCGGCCGCCAGCGCGAACCCGCCGAAGAACAGCGCCAGCACGGGATCCGCCGACCACGCCAGCACCCGCTGCGGCGCGAACGCGTCGCCGTAGGGCGCCAGCAGCAGCGGAGCCGAGACCCACAGGACGACGGTCGGCACCCACACCGGCACCCACTCGCTCAGCCAGAGCGCGATGCAGAGCCCGGCGATGATCGCCGCGCGCGCCGGAGCCCCCCACCCCAGCGCCACCGCCGCCACGGCGAGCCCCACCGCGACCCCCGCCATCAGGGCGAGGTCCACGCGGCGGCGCGCCGTCCGTCCGGGGGCGTCCGGCGAAGCGGGGGATTCGGCGACCGAGGAAGGAGGGGTGGTCAGGGCTGCTCGCGTGGACAGGGTGGGACGGCGGACACCTTCGTGGACGGATACGAACACGCCCGCCTCCGGAGTGCAACCCCAGCGTCCGGAAACGCGAGCGGCCCCGGCTCTTCTGGAGGAGAGCCGGGGCCTTTCCGTCTGCGCGCGTGCGACGCTACGGCAGGGGCGGCGCGGGCAGGCCCTTGCTCGGCGGGCGGAGGAGCGACAGGGCGATGGAGCCCCCGATCAAGGTGGCGATCACGCCCAGCGAGACCAGCGTGGGCACCTTGAACACGTCCAGCAGCATCATCTTGGCGCCCACGAAGACGAGCACCATCGACAGGCCGTACTTCAGGTACACGAACTTGGGGACGATGCCGGCCAGCAGGAAGTACATGGACCGCAGCCCCAGGATGGCCATCACGTTGGACGTGTAGACGATGAACGGGTCCTTGGTGATGGCGAAGATCGCGGGGATGCTGTCGATGGCGAACACCAGGTCGGTGAACTCCACCAGCAGCAGCACCAGGAACAGGGGCGTCGCCACCCGCCGGCCGTTCTCCACCGTCCAGAACCTCTGCCCGTCGTAGCGGTCGCTGATGGGCAGGAAGCGCCGCGCCAGCTTCACCACCACGTTGTTCTCGGGATCGACCTGCTCGTCCTTGCGGATGGCCATCTTGATCCCGGTCGCCAGCAGGATGCCGCCGAACAGGTAGATCACCCAGTGCCAGCGCTCCAGCGCGTAGGCGCCCATGCCGATGAACGCGCCGCGCATCACCAGCGCCCCCAGGATGCCCCAGAACAGCACCCGGTGCTGGTACATGGCCGGAACGGCGAAGTACGAGAAGATCATGGCGATGACGAAGATGTTGTCCACCGCCAGCGACTTCTCCACCAGGTACCCCGTGAGGAACTCCAGCCCCGCCTGCTTGCCGGCGAACCACCACACGCCGGCGTTGAACAGCAGGGCCACCGTCACCCACACGGCGCTCCACCCCGCCGCCTCCTTGAGCGACACCTCGTGGGCCTTCCGGTGGAACACCCCCAGGTCCAGCGCCAGGATCACCAGCACCATGGCGTTGAACGCCACCCAGGGCCAGATGCTCTCCGTCATGCGACTTCTCCGCGCGGAGGCCGAGGGAACGCAAAGAAGGCGAGCCCCTACGGCACGGTGACGTGTCGTAGTGGTCTCGCCCCGGAATCCCTGGGATCCCGCCTCCGTGGCCGGAAGCGCGCTCGCGCTTCGGATTGACGACCACGGTCTCCGCCGATGTCACGGTCGGCGGCAGGCTACTCCCCACTGTCGTCCATGATAGTGCGGGCCCGGACGACGGTCAAGCTTTGTCCAATGTCTTGCAGCACGTCGTTGCGACTTCGTTACAGAGCCTCGGAAGTCCCCGTCCGGAGCCCCGCCGCTTGCCCCGCCCCCTCCGCCCCGCCAGACTGTCCCGCAGCCACGAGCACCCCACGCCGCATTCGAGCACGCACCGGGAGACGATGACCGCACCGTTCCGCACCGTCCTGATCACCGGCGCCAGCGCCGGCATCGGCGCCGCCTGCGCGCGCGCCTTCGCGGCGGCGGGGGCGCGGCTGGTCCTCGCGGCCCGGCGGGTCGAGCGGCTGGAGGCGCTGGCGGAGGAGGTGCGCGCGGCCCACGGCACGGAGACGCACCTGCTCCCGCTGGACGTGCGCGACACCGGCGCCGTGTTCGCCGCCGTCCGCGACCTGCCGGCGGAGTGGAGCCAGATCGACGTGCTGGTGAACAACGCCGGCATGGGGCGCGGGATGGACAAGCTGCACGAGGGCGAGCCGGCGGAGTGGGACGAGGTGCTGGACACCAACGTGAAGGGCCTGCTCTACGTGACCCGCGCGATCGTCCCGGGGATGGTGGCGCGGGGCCGCGGGCACGTGGTGAACATCGGCTCCGTGGCGGGGCGCGAGGTGTACCCGGGCGGCGCCGTCTACTGCGCCACCAAGCACGCGGTGGACGCCATCACCACGGGCCTGCGGATGGACCTGCTGGGGAGCGGCGTGCGCGTCAGCACGGTGGACCCCGGGCTGGTGGAGACCGAGTTCAGCACCGTCCGCTTCCGCGGCGACGCGGAGCGCGCCGCGCAGGTCTACCAGGGCCTCACCCCGCTCTCGCCCGACGACGTGGCCGCCTCCGTGGTGTGGTGCGCGTCGCAGCCCCCGCACGTCACCGTCGCGCAGGTGGTGCTGATAGCCACCGACCAGGCCGCGGCCACCATGGTCCACCGGCGCACCTGACCGCCCCACCCTTCCCCAGCCCGGAGGCGGGATGTTCTACCTGAGGGTGGCCGCGGCGGTCCTCGCGTTCGTGGCGGCGTCGTTCTACGGCATCGCCATCGCGCTGGTCCGGCGGGACCGCACGACGGTCGCCAGCGACTACGCCGCCGTGTTCGGGAGCTGGATGCGGCCGCTGCTGGGAATCGACCTGCGCGTGCTGGACGAGCACAACCTGGACGACCACCGCCCCTGCGTGTTCGTGGGCAACCACCAGAGCATGCTGGACGTGGCGATCTACGCGCGCTGCTTCAAGCGCGGCTCCGTGGTCATCGCCAAGAAGGAGGTGGGCTCGGTCCCGTTCTTCGGCTGGATCTACCGCCGCAGCGGCAACCTGCTCATCGACCGCTCGCACACCGCCAGCGCCGTGGGCCAGCTCAAGGCGGCCGAGGCCGAGATGATCCGGCGCAAGGCGGCCATCTGGATCCTCCCCGAGGGCACCCGCGGCGGCGTGCCGGGGAAGCTGCTCCCGTTCAAGAAGGGCGCATTCCAGATGGCGCTGCACACCGGCGTCCCCATCATCCCCGTGGTCGTCTCTCCGCTCAAGCCCGGCCTGGACCTCTCCGCCCGCCGCCTCACCCGCACGCGCGTGGACGCGCGCGCGCTGGACCCCATCCCCACGGCGGGCCTGACGGAGGATGACCTGCCGATGCTGATGGAGAGGACGCGCAGGGTGATGGCGGAGGAGCTGCACCGGATGGCCGTCGAGCGCGGCATCTTCCCGCCCGATTCCTCCCCCGAGATCGTCCTGCTCCCCTCGAAGGCGCGCTGAGGCTGGTGACTTCTCGTCCTCCCAGCTACAAAGAAAAGAAAAAACGTCGCTGGGGACGAAGCGCCGTCCGTCAGACCGGGGGCGGCTCGCCCTCGCGGCGGGGCGGATGCAGGTCCTCCCGGATCACGGGCGGCGGGCCCTCGCCTGGCCGGTCCTGGTGAGACGGCGGAAGCGGGGGAGGAACGTCGCCGGTGCGGGCCGCGTGCGTGTCCGCGCCGTACGGACGGCGGTCGTCCGCCGGCGGCGGCAGGGAGCGGGAGTCGTCGCGGGGCGGAAGCGCGCGCGAGTCGCCGGGCGGCGGCAGCGTGCGCTCGTCGCCGAGCGGGCGGGACGACGGGCCGGCGGCGAAGACCTCGGCCACGCGCTCCTCCACCAGCGGGTCCACCGGGCCGCCCAGCCAGGCCGGCAGGCGGGAGAGCGCCCGCGCGTCCAGGTCGCGCACCACCACGTCCTGCCCGCGCTCGCGCAGGTCCACCGCCTCGGTGGGGACCAGCACGTTCCGCTCCGAGCCGAAGCGGAAGAGGTCCTGCGCCAGCGCCACCGCCAGGTAGCGCACCTTCATGGCGGCGGGGTCCACCAGCATGTCGGTGACCGTGCCCACCCGCTCCGCGTCCGCCGCGAACACCGTCCACCCGCGCAGGTCCGACGCCCCGCCGGAGAGCTTGAAGCTCCTGGCCTGCGCCAGGGGGATGATGTTCCCCTGCGGCGCGCCCGGGCCGGCGCGCAGCGCCTCGGGGCCGTAGAAGCGCGGGTACGCCGTCTCCAGCTCCTTCAGGCCCTCGTCGGTCAGCGCCCGCTCGGGGTCCCAGAGCGGCAGGCTCTTCACCTGCTCGTCGGTCCAGCGGGACACCAGCACGCCGCCCTCGCCCCACTCCAGCGCGTCGGAGGGCATCAGCACGTGCTTCTTCAGCAGGCCGTAGCTCACCGACAGGTAGCGCACCTGCCCCGTGCGGTCGATCAGCAGGTCCCCCACCGTTCCCACCTTGGCTCCGCGGGCGTCGGTCACCGTGGACCCGATCAGGTCGCGCGTGCGGAACACCTCGCGGCGCGGCGTGGCTCCCTCCGACATGGCTCCCCCTCCCCTGGCGTGACCCCCCGCGCGGCTCAGCGCGCGGGCGGGATGATCAGCGTGGCCCCGGCGCGGACCCCGTCGTCCGACATCCGGTTCGCCGCCCGGATCGCCTCCGGCGGTACCCCGTAGCGCCGCGCGATCCCGTAAAGCGTCTCGCCTCGCGCCACCACGTGCCGGCGGCTCCCCGCCGGGGCGGCCGGCGGGCGCGTCGCCGTGGCCGGCCTGCCCCCCGTGGGCGGCGTCGCTGCAACGCCCGCGCCCGCCGGCGGGATGCGCAGCACCGCCCCGATCCGCACCCGCTCCCACTCCACGGTGGGGTTGGCGGCCCGCAGCGCGTCGGAGGTGACCCGGTAGCGCCGGGCGATCCCCAGCCACGTCTCGCCCGCGGCCACCGTGTGCGTCCGCGGACGCGCCGCCGCGGCGGGCGCGCGGCGCGGACGACTCCGCCCCGCG
>JASLAX010000230.1 GCA_030146875.1 Longimicrobiaceae bacterium | reverse complement strand
GAGGCCGCCCCGCCGGCGGGGCGCTCGGGCGCGGCCGGGCGGGGGGCGGGACGACGGGCGTCGAGCACGGCCGCGCCTCAGTACACGGAGATCCACGACCCGGTGCGCGACGCGTTCGCGGGTCGCAGCCAGGCGTGGTAGAAGATGTGCCGCAGCAGCAGGCCGCCGGTGGAGTCGTCCGTGTCGATGGAGGTGGCGCCGGTGTTGGCGTCGCTCACGGCGGTGGCCCGGAAGTAGTAGAAGGCGCCCCTTGGCATCTCCACCACCAGCCCGCTCTCGCCCGCCGGGGGCAGCGCCTGCGCGTGGGCGGCGGCGGAGTGGCGCGAGACGAAGGCGCCCGAGAAGACGCGCTCGCCGCTGGTGGCCCAGTCCAGGTCCACCTCGGCCAGGAAGGTGCCGGGCGCCACGATCGCGCGGGCCGCGGCGTCCGTCACACCGGCGGCGCCGCCGAGCAGGCGTGCGCCCTCCCAGGCGCCCAGGATCATGGGCGAGGCGCCGGGGTGGAGCCACGAGCTCCCGTTCCCCATCGCCACCGCGATGGCGGAGCGCAGCCCCGGCAGGGTGGCGCTGACCAGCTCCGTGGGGGGCGACATCCCCTGGTCGGAGAGGTACCAGCGCCCGTCGGCGAAGCGGCCCACCAGCACCACGTGGCCGGTGATGGGGGTGCCCGCGGGGGTGGCCGGGCCCGTGCGGGCCCACCACGACACCTGCGCCGCCTGGTTGGGCTGCAGCCCGGTGATGGTGGGGGTGTTCAGGATGGCGTCCAGGGTGGAGGCCGACGACGAGGTGTTCGTCGTGAGCCCCAGGCGCGACTGCAGGTTCCAGATGTCGGCGGCCGACAGCCCCGCGCTCCCGTCCAGGTACAGGAAGTACAGGGCCATGCCGATGAGCCGGTACTCGCCCTCGTCGACCCGGGTCCCGGCCGCCGCGCTGGCGCGCACCGCCGTGATCCCATTGAAGATGCTGCGGTAGACGTCCTCCCCATTCAGGCCGCGGGCCGTCCACCCCGCGATCGTGGCGGTCCGGCGGTGGACCAGGTGCACGAGGATGATGTCGCACGCCGAGATCACCGCCGTGTTGGGCGCGGCGGGGTCGGCGCGCTGGCGGTCCCACACCATCAGCGCCGTGACCAGCGACGCGGCGCCGCAGGTGTTCCCCTCCTGCGTGTAGCCGGGAAGCTCGGGGACGGCCTGCCGCTGGACGGACGGCACGCCGGCGGACCGCATGCCCGCCGGCTCCCCGCGGGCGGGCGCCTGGCCCTGCTGCGCCACGTGCGCCAGCTCGTGCCCCAGCAGCCGCCGCCCCTCCGAGGTGCCCGGGGCGAAGCGCCCCGGCGCGAACGCCACGTCCCGCCCGGACGTGAACGCCAGCGCCGCCAGCGCGCCCGTCGCCGCCGCCGCGGCGGGACCGTCGTGGACCCGCACGCCGGACAGGTCGCGGCCCATGCGGCGCTCGAAGTGGGCGCGCTCCTCCCGCGGCAGGGGCCGCCCGCCGCCGCGCAGCGCGGCCACGCGCGACTCCTGCTCGGACGTGAGCGGCCCCGCCCCCGCGCCCGGGAGCGCGGCGTCGGGAGCGGCCGGGTCCGCCGCACGGCGCGGCCCCGACCCGCCACCCGCGAAGCGGTCGGCGGCGCGCTCCCACGGGTCGTCGTGCCCCCCGGCCGCGAGCTTCGCCTGCAGCACGCCGGCGCCCGCCACCAGCCGCAGCCAGAGAGACGCGCCCGGCGCGGCCCCCTGCCCCCGCGCGGGGGCGGGGGCGGCACCGGCCCCGGCGGCCTCCCGCTGCGCCGGCTTGCTCTCCCGCGACTTCGGCGCGGCGGACCGTTGGGACATGGGGTGCGGCGGCAACGGGGCGCGGCGCGGGGGACGGCGGACGCCGCCCCCCGCCGGTCCTACTCCTTCCCGACGTTCACCTGCACGAAGATCACGTCGTCCGCGGCGTTGCCGCTCGAGTCCTTGCCGAACTCCTCCTTCTCCGCCGCGTTCGCGGTGGTGAAGGACTGCGTGGCAGCGGGAACCAGCAGCCCCGCGGCCTTCAGCGCGTCGAAGAAGGCCTGCCGCCGCGTGGCGGCCGCCGCGTCCGCCGTGCCGGTGAGGGGCGCCAGCCCCACCTGCACGTAGGCCTTCACCTGGTTCTCCGTCAGCGCCTCCTTGAGCCCCGCGACCACGGCATCGGGGATCGCGCCCCCCGCCAGCTTGCCGTCGGGGGCGAACTTCAGGGCCAGCGGGGCGTCGGTCGCGATGGGATCCCTGCCGCTCCCCTGGCCGAACGCCGGCACCACGCGGGCGATCCGCGCGGCGGTCCTGCCCCCGGTGCCGACGGCCGTCTCCATGCCGGCCGGCACGCGGGTGGCGGTGGTGGTGCTGCCGGGGGTATCCGTCGTCGTCTGGGAGCCCATCAGCAGCAGCACCGAGCCGCAGGCGCTCGTCCCCGGGGCGGCGGGGAGCGTTCCGCCGTACACGGCGTGGCCGGGAATCGAGCCCCCGATCTTCCCGATCAGCTCCATCGCCTGGGCCTTCAGGAGGTCGATGGCGCCCCCGTCCGACTGGGCCGACACGATGATCCCGCGCCCGGCGGCGCCGCCGCCGGAGGCTTCCCACGCGCCCACCACCGCCTCGTAGGAGCCGTCCGCCGGGGTCGCCGTTCCGGACTGGAAGCGGATCGGTCCCATCGGGGCGCCGCCGCCGCCCGCCACGGAGGCGGCCAGCTCGTTCGTCCCCATCGACTTCATGGCCTGCTCGAAGGTCTCGGCGGACTTCATCCGCCAGACCTGCATGCAGGTGGTGGCCGGCTGCGTGGCGGCCTGGGGCGCCAGCACCACGATCGCCCCGCAGTCGCCCGCGAAGCCGCCCTCGCTCGCCGTGACCTGGGAGGGCGTCACCGTGCCGTTCACGGCGGCCACGGCGACCTTCCCCTGCCGCACCTCCACCTCAGTGGCCGCCGGGTCCGCGGTGCCGGACACGACGAGCGCTCCCGCCACCCCGCCGCCGCCCACGGACTGCCAGTCCTGGAGCAGGCCGTCGGTGGAGTCGTCCACCACGGTGGCCGTGCCCTTCGCGAAGTACACGGTGCCCACGGGCACGGCGGCGCGGCCGAGGACGCTCGCCAGGCTTCCTTCCTTGGCCGCGTCGGAGATCATGTCGAGGGAGTGGTTGGGGAGCAGCCGCAGCACCTTCTGGCAGACCGTCTCCACCTCGCGCCTCACCGTCACCAGCACGATCACCCCGTCGGTGCCCGTCGCGGAGAAGCCGGCGGGCACCATCCCCAGCACGTCGAAGGCCGACTGCGGGTCCCGGGGCGTCTCCGCCTTCACCACCTCCACCACGCGGTCCAGCCGGTCGGCCACCACCGCCTTCGGATCGTTGCGCGCCGCGCCTTCCGCGGCGATCCCCCCCCAGAGCAGCACGTCGCTCGACCCCGCGCCGCTCCACACCGAGAGGATCTGGTCGGCGGGGGTGTCCAGCACCGAGGTGCCGCCGCGGAACCGCACCACGCCCACCACCTGCATCTCGTCCGGCTTCGGCGCCTCGCCCTGGGCCACGGACTCGCGGATCTCCCCCACCGTGGCGTTGGCCGGCGCGGCCACCTGGTACACGGTGTACAGGCGCGGCGCCGGCGCCACCGCCTTGGGCGCGGGGCAGCAGCACGCGCGGTCGCGGCGGCGGTGGAAGAGCACCCAGTCGCGGGTGGCGCGCACCCGGCACCCCTGCGCCGCGCCCTCCACTGGTGGCGGGAAGAGCAGCGCCTCGCCGAAGGCGCGGAAGCCGGGCTGCCGCAGCGCGTCCTCGAGCCGCTTCAGCGCCGTCACCGCGCGCACGTGCGCGGGGTTCTCGGGCAGGTACACGTCGTCGTTCTCGCGCAGGTCGGCCGTGGCGAGCTGCACCGAGCGGAGCTTCGCCTCGTTCATCTCCAGCTTCGCCTCCATCAGGGCGGCCGCCGTGGGGTTGAACGCCGCGATCTTGGGAAGCAGGATGCGCTCGAAGGCCTGGAACAGGTCCAGCGAGAGCTGCCAGAGCGCCGTCGTGGGGTCACCGCTCCACGAGGTGGTGAAGGTGAGCTCGATCCCGTCGGGCGAGGTGGTCTCCACCGCCAGCGTCGTCCTGCCCGCCGCGTCCGTCGTCAGGTCCAGCTTCGCCATGACGGAGACGCTGATCCCGTGCTCGCTCTTCGTGGCAGTGGGGCTCACCACCGTGGTCGACAGCGTTCCCGTGGCACGCCCCTGCACGCGGGTCCCCCCGCCGGCGGGGAGCGTGGAGATGTGGTAGAAGTCGGCCGTGAGCGCCGCCTGCAGCCCGACCGGGATCCCGTGGATGGTGACGGCCGCGGCGCCTTCCACCCTGACGGTGGCCGCCTGGCCCGGGGTCAGGGCGAAGGGCGAGCGGTCGGTGCGCATGGAGAGCCAGACCGCCAGGGGCAGGTCCTGCCCGCTCCCCGTCACGCTGGTGCCGACGGTGGTGGACTGCGTGGGCGGCATCTGCTGGTGGCCCTTCACCCCCCCCTTCTCGTATTCGATCCCCGTCTGCCCCGAGCCGCCCTTGCGGGACATGCCCCAGGCCATCAGGCCCAGCAGGGTGTGCGGAGGCGGATCCGACGCCAGCGCCGCCATGTGGAACGTGCCGCCCCCCGTCTCCAGCGTCTCGCCGCGCGCGGCGCCGCGAAGGCGGGGCAGGGTCACCGTGGCGGTGGGATCCGTCTCGCCGGTGTCGGTGTCGGTCGGGGGCGGAAGCGTGCTCTGCTGGTACCCGTACGCGCCGCCGGCGCCGGCGGTGCTCTGGGCGGCGCCGCCGAGCATGGCCGCGACGTCGTTGAAGTCGGGGGGCGTGAGGTCGACCGACACCTCGAACAGGGTGCCGGTGCGCTCCGCCTTGCGGTCCATCCACTCGCCGTCCGGCACCAGCACGTCCACCTGCGGCAGGTTCGTGGGGTCGTCCAGCCCCTGCAGGAGCGAGATGCGCTCCAGGTGCTGGGCCTCCTCGAAGGCGTGGGGGATGAAGTCGGGCCGGGCCACGCAGAAGCGCAGGTCCACCCCCTCCCCCATCAGCCGGCGCACCTGCGTGTCCACGTCCACGGACCCAGGCACCACGGGCAGGTACCCCGCGGGGGGAAGCTCCACGATCCCGCCGGTGAGCAGGATGCGGTCGCGATCGTCCGCGGCGGCGCCCTCCAGCGCGGCGGTGACCTGCGTCTTCAGGTCGCCCGCCTTCGTGACCCACTCCGGCGGCGGGTACGTCGTGCCGGCGGCGTTCGGGCCGGTCCCGGTGGCGGCGTAGTGCTTCTCCATCTCCTCCAGGAAGCGCGCGGCCTGGCGGAGCAGCTCCGTCTGGCCGGAGCAGGGGTCCTCGTCCGCGCCGGCCTCGGGCGCCTTCGCCAGCACCTCGTGGAGCTGGCACTGGAACTGGAGCACCTGCGCCAGGTAGACGTTCCACGGCCGCATGTCCATCTGCCACTGCCAGTACCGCCGGGCGGGGGTGTCGATGCGCTCGCGGCGCGCCGTCCAGGCGTCGAAGAACACGGTGGACGAGCCCGAGCGGGCCAGCACCCCCAGCGGCACGTCGGCGCGGTCCTCGAGCTGCGCGCCCAGGCACCACACGTCGGTCATCAGCCGCGCCTTCGACATCCCCCGCCCCCGCAGCGCCCGCTCGTCCGCGAAGTAGGCCGACGCCACCGCGGAGCGCAGGTGCTTGCGAGAGATGGAGACGGCGTTGGAGGCCGCCAGCGCGGAGGCGAGCGTGAGGGGGACGGCCTTCACGGTCAGCCCCTCCACCAGGAAGGGGCGGTCGGTGGAGGTGGCGCAGGCGTCCTCGCAGAGGCGGCCGTAGACGTCCTCCTCGCCGCAGTACGCCTCGGCCCAGCCCACGGTGACCAGGTACAGGTCGGTGGCGTGGGCGGTGTCGGCGGTGGGCGTCTCCCCCGGGCAGTCGCAGTCGGCGAACTCGCCCGTAACCGCCGTCCCCGTCTTCGGGGCGGCGCCGCCGGCCGTGGTCGAGGTGGCGGCGGTCGCCGCGGCCACCAGGCGCGCCACGTCCACCGTGATCTCGGCGGGCAGGAGCAGCACGCGCCCGGCGCCGTCGATCGCCATCCCCGGCCCGACCTGGAGCGTGTCGCCGCTGCCGCGCACGGTGTCGAGGCCGTGCACCACCCCCCATCCGCCGCCCTGGTTGGAGAGGTGGACCAGCGAGCGCAGGTACGTCTGCTCCCGGTCCATGTCCTGCGCGCGCAGGAACTTCCCGTCGTAGTAGTGGAGCCGGGTGAGCTGCGTGGGGGAGGGGATCACGGTGATCCCGGAACCCTGGCCCCCCACCACCACGAGCGCGCCTCCGGCTCCCGCGTGCGAGTTGGACACCGCTACCTCCTCTTGAGCATGAAGACGAAGTCGTGCCCGTCGTGGGCGGTACCGGGCAGCGGCCCGCCGACGGCCCCGGCGAGGGGAACCAGGTTGGTGCCCAGGAGGGGGGAGTCCCCCGTCCCGCGGGCGATCAGGCGGACCAGGTTGCCGCCCGGGGCGGTGGTCAGGTCCACGGTCACGCGGTCGTCCTTCACCGAGGCGCCCTTCACGTCCACGGTGCTCCACCCGTCGCGGCGGTCGTAGGCGGCCACCACGAACGACGAGGCCTCCACGCTGGCGGCGGAGAGCGGCGACGAGACCTGGAAGGTGATGGTCTCGCCCTTCAGCACCACCGACGCCGGGTCCACGCGCGGGCCCCCCGCGTCCGGCGGAGCGGCGGCCGCCTCGCCCGCGGGCGCGTCCGCCGCCGGCGAGACCGGGGCGGGGCCGTCGGCGGGGGCGGGAGCGGGCGCCGCGGCCGCCCCGAAGAGCGGGCCGCAGAGGAGCTCCTGGATGGTGGAGGTGGCGACGTGCGAGGGGCGCACGGCGGTCTCCACCTTCGCGCTCGTCAGCGTCAGCCTGCCGTCCTGCTCCGTCAGGGTCACGTCGCGCAGGTCGGCGAGGACCACGGGGGCGTCCTCCTCCCCCGGGAAGAGCGTGGAGCCGGTGCCGTCCGGGCGCACGAAGGGCTGCAGGTCGATCTCGTCCAGCGCGGCGAAGCGGCGGAACGCCTCCAGGTACGCGGCCGGCTGCTCCGCCGGCGCCTTCGCCAGCACGGCGGTCCGCGCGTCGCGCACGTCGTCGTCGGCCGGCGACGCGGCGGCCTCCAGCCCGAAGAGCACGCGCAGGCGGTGGTACGGGTACGGCCGCGCGGGGGAGAGGCCGGGGCGCAGCAGGATCTCCACCGTCTCGCTGGTGCGCGAGTAGGCGGTCTCGCTGCTCGCCCCGGCGCAGGGCTCCAGCAGCGCGGGCACCTGCCGCGACAGGCAGGCGCGGAAGCGGATGACCACGTGGGCGTCGAAGACGACCTCCGCGTCCGTCCCCCGCACCTCCAGCCCCTCGTCGTCCCGGTGCGCCTCGTACCACGCGGCCAGGGAGAGGCAGGCGCGGGCGTCCAGGTGCAGCTCGTGGCCGGCCGCGTCCAGCGCCAGCCCCGGCTCCACCTGCACCTCGCCCAGCAGCACGCCGGGGCGGCCGGTGACCTCCGGGACCCGCACGTCGTAGCCCCACACCACGCCCTCGCGGTGCAGCCAGGCGTTGTGGAGGCGCATCTTGCCGCGGTGGTACGCCTGCTCCGTGTCGAAGTCGTCGACGCCCAGGAGCATGCCGAAGTGGTACCGCGGCGCGTAGAACGGCGAGGCGAGCAGGCCCACGCCGCCGTTCTCGCCCTCCCCGCAGCGGGCCTGGTCGGAAGTGATGGCCACCGGAGGTCTCCTTTCTAGCTGTCGCCGCGGACGGCGCTGAAGAGGCGGCTCTGCCGCGCCGCCTGGAGGGCCGCGAGGCGCGCGCTGCGGTAGGCCACGCCCTCCTCCAGGATCTCGAGGCCGCGCTCCCGGCGCGACGCGTCGTACAGCGCCTCGGCGTACGCCTGCTCGGCCGTCTCCAGCGCGGTCACCAGGGTGCCGGGGGTGTCGTCGGAGAGGTCGGTGAGGAGCGCCCGGCCCTCCACGAAGGCGTAGACCTTCCGCCAGGCGCGGTCGGGCACCAGCACCGTCCATCCGTCGTAGTCGTCGCGCACGGCGTCGTAGTCGCCCTGCTCGGTGCCCAGGCCGGTGAGCGCGCCCTCGTGCGCCGCCAGCGCGTCGGAGACGGCGGTGACGCCGGTGACGTCGGCGCCGGGGTCCGCCGCCTGCGCCTCCAGGGTGGCGTCCTCCCAGTCGCGGCGGGCGTCGTCCTCGGCGGTGGCCGCGGTGTCGCGCTCGTTGCCGGCGGTCGCCGCGGCCTGCCGGTCGGAGAGCAGGGTGGCGTCGTCCAGCTCCACGCTCTCGTCGTCGGAGAGCACGTCGTCGCCCACGCTCCCCAGCAGGGCGATGGCGCGGTCGTACCGCTGCCGGGCGGTGTCGACCCAGCTCCGCAGGGCGTCCTCGGCCAGCTCGAACTCCAGCCGGCGCCGGTCCACCAGCCCGTCCAGGCCGCCGTCGGCCTCGTACGCCGCGGCCAGGAGCGTCTCGGCGGCGCCGTAGCTCTCGGCGGCGCGGTCGATGCGCGCCAGGCGGGCGGCGTAGCGGCTCTCCACCGCGGCGCGCAGGTCGGCGTGCAGGTCGCCCTCGTACGCCGTCTCGGCGGCCGTGAAGGGCTGGGCGGAGAGGGCGGCCAGGGCGTCGGCGGCCACGGTGCTGGCGGCGGCGGTGGTCTTCCACCCGTCGCGCAGCGCCGCCTCGGCCACCGCGGCGGCCAGCGTGGCGGTGGCGGCGGCCTCGCCCGTCTGGGAGTAGCCCATGGCCGCGGTGGCGGCGTCCACCTTCGCCTGCGCGTCGGCGATCCCGTCGGCGGCGTCCAGCACCTCGCCCTGCTTGCGCCGCTGGTCGATCACCAGCTCGGCGATCTCCTCCAGCAGCACCACCGCCGCGGTGGGCACGTCGGTGGCGGCCAGCAGCGCCTTCCTGGCCGCGATGTCGGCCTCGATCTCCGCGAACTCCTCCACGGCGGTGGCGTGGTCCTCGCGGGCGGCGGCCAGGGCGGCCTGCGCCGACACCAGGGCGGCCTGCGCCGCCGCGCGGGCGGTGGAGTGGGCGTCCAGCTCCTGCGTGGCGTACTCGACCAGCGTGGTGGGCGTAGCCATTGGCTCCTCTCAGCGTTCGGCCACCCCGGCCGGGAGGCCGGGGAAGGCGCGGCCGGACTTGTCGTACTCGCGCCGGATCGCGCGGACGAGGTGGGTGCGGGTGATCGGCGATCCCTCCGACGCGGCCAGGAAGGCGGCGGCGACGGCGGCGTTGCGAATGAGCCCTCCGACGATGGGGTAGAGGGCGGCCAGCTCCCGGAGGTTGACCTCCGGCGCGAGGGGAGCGTCCGCGGGAACGTGGCAGCGCCACAGCGCCACCCGCTCCTCCACGCCCGGCTCCTCGAACTCCACCACGAACTCCAGCCGCCGCACGAAGGCGGGGTCGATGTTCTGGCGCAGGTTGGTGCTCAGCACGGCCAGCCCCTCGAACCGCTCCAGGCGGGTGAGCAGAAAGGCCGTCTCCAGGTTGGCGTAGCGGTCGTGCGCGTCGGACACCTCGGTGCGCTTGCCGAAGAGCGCGTCGGCCTCGTCGAAGAACAGGACCGCCTGCGCCCGCTCCGCCACGTCGAACACCTCCGCCAGGTTCTTCTCCGTCTCGCCGATCCACTTGGACACGACGCGGGAGATGTCCACCAGCAGCAGGTCCACGCCCAGCTCCCCCGCCAGCACCTCGGCGGAGAGGGTCTTTCCCGTCCCGGAGATGCCGGCGAAGAGCATCCGCACGCCGCGGGCGCCGGTGCGCCCCTCCAGGAACCCCCACTCGCCCAGCACGCGGGCCTGGTGCTCCAGCCGGTCCAGCGCCTCGCGGAGCTGCGCCTTGCGGTCGGCGGGGAGCACCAGGTCCCCCCACCGCGCCGCGGGGCGCACCAGCCGCACGCCGCTGCTCAGCGCCAGCCCGGAGCGGGTGCGGACGCTGGCGGCCACGTCCTCCACCCGCGGCTCGCGCCCCTCCAGCGCCGCCACGCTGCGCGCGTCCACGGCGGCCGCGGCGGCGCCCTCGGGCTCCACGGTGTAGCGGGCGGCCAGGGGGTCGGCGTGCTCGGCCAGCTCGGGGATGGCCTCGCTCCACATCTCGCTCCTGGCCAGCGGCGACAGCCGCTCCACCGGCAGCTCCAGCACGGGCCGCCCGCCGCGCACGGACGCCGCCCCGGCGCGGGCGCACACCACCACCGGCCCGGGGTGCCCCGCGAACGACGGCACCTCGACCGCGCCCGGCCCCTCCGGCGCGGAGATGCGCACCACCGGCACGGCGCCGCGGGCCAGGGCGTGCAGCGACACCTGCCGCTCCAGCTCGGCCCCGCCGCCCGCCGGGAAGGCGAAGCGCACGTACCGCAGCCCCGCCCCCGCGCAGAGCGCCGCGGCGCGGTGCACGGCCACCTCCTCGCCGTCGGCGGTCACCAGGACGGTGCGCGCCTCGCCGGCCGCCAGCACCGAGCGGGCGCGGCGGGCGGGGATGGAGTCCAGCCACCCCCGCAGCCCCGCGGAGGCGATGGGGGCGGCGATGCGCGGCGCCCCCGCCGGCCACACGTCCAGCCCGTGCAGCGCGGACCAGAGCCCGTCGGCGATGCCGAGCGTGCGCTCCCAGAACGGCCCCTCGTCGCCCAGGCGCACCACGCCCGCGGAGACGGCGGCGCCGGTCTCCAGCGCCTGGCGCAGCAGGCGGCGCTCCTCGGCGGAGCGGCAGAAGAGCTGGGCGGCCAGCCCGGTGCTGGGGCGCGGCTCGCCGCGCGGGTGCAGGGTGCGCAGCAGGCCGGAGAAGCCCTCGTGCTCCTCCGGGAGCCCCGCCAGCAGCAGCAGGTCCACCTCCACGGGGGACAGGTCCAGCCCCTCGGCCACGCGGTCGAGCGGGTGGTCCAGCCCCCGCGCCCGCCACCCCCAGCCGCCGTCCCCGGCCGCGGCCTCGTGCACGGCGCGCAGGAAGGAGAGGCCGTCGGCGTGCGGCCCCTCGGCGGGGAGCGCCTGGGCCAGCAGCTCGCCCAGCCGCCCGGCCAGGCGCGCGGTCTCGCGCGACAGCCGCTCGCCGGCGTCCACGGGGGCGCCGCCGGCCAGCTCCAGGGGCTCGGGGCTACGCATACGCCAGCCTCACCACCACCCCCAGCCAGGGGAGGTACCCGGGGTCGCGGTCCAGCCCGGCGCGGCGGACGGGGGTCTCCACCTGCTCCAGGGGGATGTGCGCCTCGATCCACCCCGGGTCCGCCACCACCTCGGCGTCGCGGGCCACCAGCGCCGCCAGCACGGCGTCCGCCGGCTCGTCGGACTCCAGCCGCGCGCGCGCCCGCTCCGCCAGCCGCGCCGCGAAGCCGCGCACGGCCTCCGTCTCCGCCTCCGTCGCGTCCTCCTCGCCCTCGCTGGGCGGGGCGCGGTCCGGCCCCAGCCCCGCGAACGCCAGCGCCGCCGGGTCCCGCGCCTCCACCGGCGCCAGCTGGCGGGCCAGCGCATGCATCGTCCACCGCAGCGGCCGCCCCGCCAGGCCGGGGTGCGCCAGCGCGTCGGCGACGATCCCCTCCCCCTCGATCAGGTTGAGCAGGTAGAGGACGCCCGCGTGGCGGGTCCGCCCCCGCGCCCGGGCATCCGGAAGCGCCGCCTCCTCCCAGTCCTCCTCAGCCGACAACGCGCCTTCCGCCGCCGGACCGACGGTCTCCTCCGCGAACTCCGTGTACTCCGTGAACTCCGCGTCCCTCTTTTCGTCGCCGGCCGGCCCGAAGTCCTTCGCGGCCCCCGGACGGGAGCCGGCCTTCGCATCGGGGGTGATGGTGACCTCCGACTCCTCGATCGGCCGCCGGAGGACCTCCGCCTCCCGCTTCGCCTTCGCGGAGCGCTCGGACGCGGCGGACGGCGCCTCGTCATCCGCCGTCCGCCGCGCGGGAGCACGGCTCAACCGCGGCTCCGGCGCCCGGGCGCCGGCGAGAACGCGAGCGGCCTCCGCCACTCCCGCCCTCACGCGCTCCGACGGCCACCCGACCACAGCCGGCTCCGCTTCCAGCAGGACGAGGACGGCGATGGCCCGCCGGGACTCCGCGTCGGCTCCGGCGGACGCCGCCCTCAACGCCGGTGCAAGGACGGAGCGCGTGGCCAGACGACGAGCGAGGACGACCGCGGCCGCCACGTCCCGATCCACTCTCACGCTTTCGTCGCGCGCCGACGGGTCGGGTTGGGACGCGGAGTACGCGGAGTTCACGGAGTTCGCGGGGGGATCCGACGCGTTGCCGGCGCCCGACGCTTCCGCGGCGTCGGGGAGGAGGACGGTGCGGGCCAGGGCGTGCGCGTCGGCGGCGCGCAGGGCGGCGCGGGCGAGCAGGGTCCAGTCGGATGGCGCCCAGCGCGGGGCCAGGCGGGCGAGGGCGCCGGAGCGCGCCGCGGCGGCCAGGAGCGCGGGGAGGGCGCGCGGCTCCTCCGTCAGCGCGCGCACCGCGGCCGAGGCGGCGGTGGAGGGCGCCTCGGACTCGCCGAGGGACCAGAGGCCGAGCTGCCGCCAGGCCCAGGCGCGCCGCAGGTCGCCGTCCGCCACGCCGGCCACCACGTCCGCCACGGCGTGGGCGCGGGTGGGGTAGCGGACCACGTCCGGGCCGCCGCGATCGATCGTGGAGCGGATGGCCAGCGCCATCGCCCGCGACCACTCGTCGGCCAGCGCGGCGTCCGTCTTCCCCAGGCGCAGCTTCGCGGGGACGGACACGCGGCGGATGCAGACCTCCTCGTGCGCGGGGATGCCGGCGCGCTCCACCGCCGCCCCCAGCGCCTCGGAGACCACCGAGCGGAGGACGCGGTCCAGCCGCTCCCGCGCCCCGTCGTCGGCGGACGCGAGGCGGTAGTGGGCGCGGAGGCGGCGGACGCGAAGGGTGTCCATGCTCATCCGCTCCGGCTGTCGGAGCCCAGCCGGCCGGTGCCCACGCGCGTCCCCGGCAGCGGCCGCCCCACCACCGCGCCGCGGCCCAGCGCGCTCTCGCCCACCTGCAGCGGCTCCCACGCGGCCGTGCGGCCCACGATGGACGAGATCCCCACGTGCAGCCCGCGCCCCACGCGGATCCCCGCGCCCGCCGTGCAGACGTCGAACACCGTGTGCGCCGGGCGGTGCACCTCCATGACGTGCTCCACCACCGCGCGCTGCTCCTCGGTCAGGATCCCGGGGACGATCACCGAGAAGCGGTGCGCGTGGGTGCGGAAGGCGTCGTCCGCGGTCCCGGTGACCGGGTGCATCTCCGGCTCGCCCAGCGCGCCGCCCACCCGGAACCCGGCGCCGATGATGGCGCGGGAGAGGACGGGCCCCTCCTCGCCCACGATGGCGCCGCCCAGGCCGCGGACGCGGAACTTCTCGACGAGGACGACGGAGTAGCCCAGGTAGATCTCCAGGAAGCGCTTCAGCCCCGGCACGGTGCCGCGGAAGCGGAAGAGCCAGACCGCCTCCTCCACCAGCGTCCGCCGCGCCTCCGCCGACCAGCGCCCGTCCAGCGTCAGCCCCACGAACGAGGCCAGCCAGGGGAGCATCTCCTCCGGCGCGGAGCGCGGGTCCAGCAGCGCGCGGCGGTGCGCGGCCCGCACGTCCATCTCCGACATCAGCCCGTCGAAGATCGCCAGGTAGCGCCGCAGGAACGCCGCCTCCGACGGCTCGCGCGAGAACGTCCTGGGGATCCGCCGCAGCAGGTCGTGCGCGGGGCGCTCGGCGCGCACGGCGCGGACGCGCGGCGTGAGGCGCGTGTTCCCGCGAAGCTCCAGCCGCACCCACAGGTAGCGGCCGGGATCGGCGATGACCGGCGCCTCGTACGTCACGAACCCGCCGCCCGGGTCGGTGCGGGCCCACGCCACCTCGGGCCCGCTCTCGCGCCGGTGCACGGGGCGCCACTCCGTCTCCGCGGGGAGCAGCGGGAGCGGCGGCATCGGCGGGGAGAGGTCGGGGCGGCGCAGGGTGGCGGCCTCCACGTTCCGCGGTGCCGCGCGCGGCATCTCCGCCTCCTCGAACGCCTCGTCCGTGGTCACGCTGGAGACGTGGACGGAGGTTCCCTTCGGGATGCAGGCGTCCACGAAGATCCGCCCCCACGGCGTCTGGTACTCGCCGGAGTCCAGGCGGAAGGTGGTCACCCGGCCGCTCCCGTCGTAGCGCAGGCGGGCGCCCACGGCGTAGCGAAGCGTCTTCCCCGTCCAGAACGCGATGCGCCGGTCCGGCGTCCGCACGATCCCGGTGCCGTCGTAGTTGCGGGCGACGAAGGGCGGGAGGAGCGTCCGCGTCCCCGGGCCCACGCGGAAGCGCAGCAGGTCCTCGCCCGGGAAGCGGGCGACGACCAGGGTGTCGCAAGTCTCCCACTCCACGTCCGTCGCGCGGGGCACGGCGAAGGCGTCGCCCGGCCGGCCGGGGAAGTGGACGCGCGCCGCCTCCGTCCGCGCGCCGGCCAGGAGCGCGAGGTGCCCGCCCGGGCAGACGGCCACGCGGTCGGCGGCCACGCCCGCGTGCAGCGGCACCGGCCGCGGCTCGCCCTTCGCCTCCATGCGCAGCAGCCCCGCCGCGCCCACGGCGATCCAGACCGTGCCGCCCTTCGCGCCCAGGTCGACCGGGCGCCCGCCCACGTGCACGGCGCGCAGCAGCCGCCGGGACCAGAGGTCGAAGACCAGCACCCGTCCCGCCCCCGACTCGGCGACGAAGAGCCGCCCGTCCTCGTCCACCGCCACGCCGCGCGGCTCGCGCAGGGGGCCGGCGTCCGCCTGCCGGAAGTCGCCCATCGGCACGTCCGCCAGCGGTTCGAAGACGTCGGCGGGCGCGGGCTGGCGCGCCGCGGCTCCCAGCGGGTCGCTGGCGGCCCACAGGATCCGCTCCACCCGCCCCTCGTCCGGGACCGCGCGGAAGAGCCGGCACCAGGGGTCGAAGGCCAGGCCGGCGGCCTCCGGCGGCGTCTCCGCCTCGGGCGCGTCCGTCGTCTCCGGCAGCGCCCACGCCAGCTCCACCACGCCCCCGGCCACGTCCAGGAACGTCCCGTCGTGGGCGGCGCGGAGCC
Organism: Longimicrobiaceae bacterium; assembly: GCA_030146875.1. Lineage (GTDB taxonomy): Bacteria > Gemmatimonadota > Gemmatimonadetes > Longimicrobiales > Longimicrobiaceae > JASLAX01. The sequence goes on along the minus strand of JASLAX010000230.1, from coordinate 6,764 downwards.
ACTGGTCGCCGGTGCGGACGAGCGAGAACGGACGCGGGGCCGGCATCCCCTAGCACTCCTCGCGGATGGTGGGGATGGGCACCGGGACCAGGTCCAGGACGACCGGCTGCCCGTTCACCGTGGTGGTGATCGTCTTCGCGGGCGGCGCGTCGAGCGGGGTGCCGGCGGGCTGCTGCTCGCCCTCCACCACGGTGATCTCCGTAAGCTCGGGCACCTCCCACGGCTCCAGCTCCACCGACCCCGAGACCCACTTCTCCGCGTCGTCGTCCCACCCGGCCACCTCCAGCCCCTCCAGGTACTCCACGCCGTCCACCTGCAGCGCGGCCGCCTCCAGCTCGGGCCCGTGAACGCGCCGGCCGAGCGGCCACCCTTCGCCGGACGGGCCGAACGGCGGGAGCGGCGCCAGGTACTGGCGGACCACCAGCTCCACCCAGCGGCGCACCGCCTCCACCCCGTAGCCCGGCTTCACCTTGAGGCCCACGGAGACGGCGACCCGCCGGTAGGTGGGGGGGATGACGTACAGCTCGGTGGTGATCAGGCGCCGCGCGTCGAGCCAGCGGCAGACCAGCGAGAGCAGGGTGCGGTCGGGCATGGGCGCGTTGTGCCGGGCCAGGTCCTCCCGGGGCCAGACCACCACGCTCACCACCCCCGCGGCCTCCTCCCTCGGAAGGCCGGGGTGGAAGAGGGGGAGCACCTCCGCGCGCCCCACGTCCGCCCCCGGCGTCGCCAGCGCCAGCTCGCGGAAGTCGCCCGCGGTGACGGCGCGGTCGCGGCGGCGCAGCTCGCCGGGCACGCGGTCCAGCGCCGCCTGCACGCTCTCGGCGGGCGCCCCGCCGCGGGCGGGAAGGGGGTTGGACGCCTTGACGCCGCTCACGCCGACCAGCTTGGAGACGGCCTTCGCCCCGACGTTCCCCTCCGTGCCGCCGCCGTAGCGGTACTCGGTGGCGCGCACGCGCTCGCCGATCTGCGGCGCCCGTCCCTGCACCCCGTTGCCGAAGCGCACCGTCCCCGCTTCGCGATCGACGACGTAGTGGAGGTCCTCCTCCAGCGAGGCGTGGAAGCCGTCCACCTCGGCCCACGGCGCCCACCCGTCCACGCCCTCCACCTCCAGCACCAGCGAGCCCGCCACCACGGGGGCGTGCACCAGCCGGTACGTCTGGTCCGCGTCCCCCGTCCCGGTGCCCAGCAGCTCGGTGCGGGCCTTCTTGACCTGCACCACCTCGGTGGCGTTGACGCCCACCCAGAGCACCCGCTCCATGGGGCGCTCGTCGCGGCGGCGGAAGGCGCGCAGCCAGAACAGGACGCGCGCGGCCAGCTCCTCGTCCTCCAGCTCGGGCGGGAACGAGCCCGTCCCCAGCAGCTCCTCCGCGTCCGGCAGCGGCACCCCGGGAAGGGTGGGGTCCTTGGGGAGCTCCAGGCGCACCACGCCCTGGCGGGTCAGGCCGCGCGTGGTGTCGCCGTGGATGGCGAGCGAGCGGTAGACGGGCTCGCCGTCCTCCACCTGGGCGGTGGAGACCTCCCAGTCGATCTCGGACGACGCGGCGCCCCCGCCCTCGCCGGGGCAGGCGTCCACGTCCTCCATGTCCTCCACCGTCTCGTCGGGAACGAAGCCCAGGTTCAGGATGGCCTCGCCCAGCAGGTCGGGGTCGGTGTCGTCGGTGGAGAGGACGGCCACCCACAGGATCCCGTCCACCGAGGCGGCCACGTCCACCGCCTCCGCGCCCGGCGCGGCGGGGTCCTCGGCCACCACCTCCGCAAGGTAGTAGGCGGCGGTCTCGCTCTCCGTCAGCTCGCGGGCGTCGATGGCCAGCGCGGCGTACGTCTGCGCCTCGGCGGTCTGCGGCTCGGCGGAGGCGACCTTGGCCAGGGCGCGCACCTCCAGCGGCCAGACGTGCGTCTCGTCCTGCGTCTCGAAGCTCACCGACCCCGCCTTCGCCTCGGTCCCCGCGTCCACCAGCACGTCCGCGGCGGAGGAGAGGGTCAGGGCGACCAGCGCCCGCGACGGCTCCGCCGCGCGCAGGGGCACCTGCAGCAGGCGCAGGAACTCCAGCCGGGTGGTCTCGGGGATCTGGTTGAAGCGGAAGAGGAGGTTCTCGCCCAGGAAGGCGAAGAGCTCCAGCAGCGCGATCCCGGGGTCGCTCGCGTTGTGGTCCGTCCACTCCGGCGCGTAGACCGGGATGCGGCGGACCAGCTCCTCGCGGAGCTGCTCGTAGGAGCGGTCGTCCAGGATCGGGGTCGGGAGGGGCATCGCTACCTCACTCCAGGTAGAACGGGTAGACCAGGTTCCCCGGCCGCCCGTCGCGCACGTGGACGTAGGAGACGTCGATCGTCACCAGCGACGGGTCCTCGCCCGGGTCGACCCGCACGGTCTTCAGCTCCACGCGCGGCTCCCAGTCCGAGATGGCGCCGGCGACCTCGCGCTGGATCAGCGCGCGCACCGCGGCGGTGTTGGGCTTCATCAGGTAGCGCCGCAGCCCGCACCCGAAGGTGGGACGCATCACGCGCTCGCCGGGCTCGGTGTCCAGCACGATCCAGATGGCCTGGCGCACCTTCTCGGGCCCCTCCTCGAAGGCCAGCGTGCCGGTGCGGCCGGGCACGGGCGGGTACGCCCACCCCTTCCCCAGCCAGCGCATGGTGCTCATCCGGCCTCCACGGAAGCGGTGGCGGTCACGCGCGGCTCCCACTTCAGGTCGGCCGTGATGGAGGCCGCGGCCACCTCGTCGGTCCGGTCCGCGGTCACCGTGGCGTTCAGGTCCAGCAGCAGGTCGTTGTCGTAGTTGGTCGACAGCGTGTGCCCCGGCGTGCCCACCTCCACGTTCCACGTCATGTCGCTGGGGTCGTAGGCGGCCTTGCGGTCGCCGATGAAGGTGCCGTTCAGGTTCGCTCCCAGGGTGCTGCTCACGATCTCCTCCTGCAGCGCCAGGTCGACCACCACGGAGCCGCCGATCGTCACCCCCACCTCCACGTCCAGCGCCAGCTTCAGCTCGCCCTCCAGGTCCGCCTGGAACTGCGCCCCCGCCTCGATGTTCAGCGACGGCGGGATGCAGAACTTCAGGCCCAGCAGGAACCACAGGTTGAACAGGAAGACCACGATGGGCAGGAACAGGTTCAGGACGAACATGGCGATGATGGTGATCAGCGGGATGCTGAAGAAGCAGATCGCCTCCCCCACTCCGCCGTTCGCCGGCTTGCCGTCCGCGTCGGTCTTCACGTTCAGCGCGCTGCCCGGCGGCGACACCATCTTCACCGGCAGCGGCGCCGTGGTGGCGGCCAGCGCCGGGATGTCGGGCAGCTTGATGGTGATGGGCTGGTTGCCGGTGCCCACGGGGTCGAAGTGCGCCGCGAGCTGGTAGACCTCCGTCGGCTCGCTCCACACCAGCTCGCCGCAGCAGTCGCCGCGCTCCCCCGTCTTCTCCTTGTCCTGCTGGTGCCGCCGCACGAAGCAGCGCACCACGTAGCGGGACACGTCGTCGTAGCGCGCGTTGCCGCCGGTGTCCGTCTCCAGCGACACGGCCGGGATCATCCCGAAGTAGACGTTGCGCCCCGCCGCGTCGTGCGCGGTGTCGTCCGGATCGGGGATCAGCGGGTAGAGCGGGTAGACGTCCTCGGCCACCTTCTGCGGCGCGTCCTCCACCGGCTCCCACGAGCCCACCCGCTCGAACTCGCTCGGCACCCACCCCTCGTAGACCCACCCCACCCCGTTGTCCGCGCTCCACTTCTTGAGCGAGGCGCGCACCGTGGCCAGCTTCGCCGTGAGCTCCGCCTTCTTGGCGGCCACGGCGGCGTCCACCTCGATGGTGGCCGCCTGCGCCTGGTCGAAGATCACGCCGGAGACGGCCGTGGCCATGGTGGCGATCACGCCTCCGCCCGCGGACCGCGCGTGGCGCTTCCGGAACCCCTTCTTCTTCGGCGACTCGCGCCGCCCCAGGGCGCCGAGCTGCGCCAGCAGGGAGTTGCTCTCCTTCAGGAGGTCCTTCGCCTCCGTCTCCGAGCCGGCGGGATACGAGACGTGGCGGCGGCGCACCACGAAGCCCGTCTCGCACACCTGGTCGCGGTGGGTGTTGGGCATTCCCGGCCGGTCGCAGTGCAGCTCGCAGACGACCAGGTAGAAGCGCTTGTGCGTGGGCAGGAAGAGCTTGCGTACGTCGGTCTTCTCCAGCTCCACGTCGATGAACGACGAGCGCTTGGTGGCCGCGGGGATGGTGGGGAGCGACCAGCTCTTCACCCGGTGCACCCAGTCCTTGTCGTCGTAGGCCAGCGACTTCTGCGGGTCCTTCGCGAAGGTGGTGACGGGGTCGGCCGTCTCGTACTTCTGGATCACGGGGCGGGTGCGCCGCGGCGGGCGCCCCTCGTCGGCGAACTGGCGCTCCCACCGCCACCAGGGGGCCACCAGCTTCCACTCGTGCCCGGCGGAGGCGATCACCAGACGTTCCCCGCGCCGGGCGTGTACGACGGCGACACCACGCTGGTGGCCGTGAGGGTGGTGCAGGTGATGGTGCCGCTGAAGACGGAGGACGGCGCGGTGATGTTGACGCCGGCCGGCGCGGTGATGTTCACCCTGGCGTTGGCCTGGATCTTCACGTTCCCCGCGGAGTCGATCGTCACGGTGGGCCCGTTCCCGTGGGTGAGCTGCACCTCCTTCTTCCCGTCGTCCAGCACCAGCTTGTGCCCGCTCTTCATGGAGACCGTGACCTTCGCTTTCCCGTCGGCGTCGTCGAACTCGAGCAGCGAGCCGGAGCGGGTGCGGATCAGCCGCTTGTCGTTGGGCGCCGCGGCGGCCTCGGGGAGCGTCTCCACCCCGTTCCAGGCCGAGCCCACGATGTACGGCCGGCGCAGGTCGCCCGCCTCGAACGCCACCACCACCTGGGTGTCCACCGAGGGCAGGAACTCGAAGCCCTGGTCCTTGTCGGCGTACGGGGTGAGCAGCGTGGCCCAGGCACGCACGTCGTCGCCGTCCTGGCCCAGCCAGGGGAAGCTGACCTCGATGCGCCCCAGGCGGTCCTCGTCCACCACGTCGGTGACGATGGCGGGATAGAGGCCGAAGTGGCGCGGCGCGCCGCCGTCGCTGCGGGGTCCCTGCATCTGCCTCCGTCCTCTCAGTTCACCGTGGCCCGCTCCGCCTCGAAGCGGGTGCGGAAGCCGTCGGTGCGGTCGAAGGAGTGGCGCACGCGGGTCACGTAGTAGCCGGGGCCGTTGAACGGCTTCCCCACCCGCTCCAGCGTGAGCCGCGAGCCCACCGTCATGTCCGGCGAGCCGCTGGTCGTTCCCGACACCGTCACGAACGAGCGGCAGCGGCGCAGCATCTCCGCGCGCGCCCAGTCGGTGGCCTCGGCGTCGTTCAGCGGGGCGTCGCGCACCACGTGGGTGGGCCTCTCCCCCAGCGCCAGGGCCAGCACGGAGGGCCCGGTGCGGCCGCCGGAGACCTCCGCGGCCACCACGTCCTCCCCCGCCTCCTCCTCGATCCGGTCGCGCTCCCTGGCGTCGTAGCCGGTCACCTTCACCTTCGAGCGCTGGTGGGCCAGGTCGGCGCGGATCTGCACGTCGATCAGCTCGTTCCCCTGCACCAGCGTGAGCTCCGTCCCCTGCCGCGCCTCGCGCGACTGGAAGTGGAGCTTGCCGTCGTGGACCCACACGTCGGCCTGCACCAGGCGGGCGCGCTCGCGCAGGAAGGCCAGGTCGCTCTGGTTCCACTGCTGCACCCGGTCGTACGTGGGCCCCTTGGCGCTCACGTCCGCCCCCAGCGAGTGCTCGGTGGCGATGGCGGAGGCCACGTCGGCGTCGGTGACGTTCTCGTAGGTCTTCGACCGGCGCGTCATCCGCAGCTTCATCAGCGCGTCCTCGGCGAAGACCACCACCTCGGGCTGGCGCCCCTCGCCGAAGGCGGCCTCCAGCGCGCTGACGGTGCCGGAGAACACCGTCCGCGCCGCGTCGGGCGTCCCCAGCGACACCTCCAGCGCCGAGCCGAAGTCCACCACGCTGGCGTCCAGGTAGATCCAGCGGTCCTCCTCCGTCTTCCCCCTGGGGCCGGCGCCGGCCAGGCGGAGCGTCATGGTCTTGAGCCCCTCGCCGCCCTCCTCCACGTCCAGCCGCAGCACGTCGCGGCTCAGCTCGGGCCTGGCCTCGCCCGCCACGCGCACCACCGGCTGCGCGGAGCCGAACATCGTCTTCCTAGTCATCGTAGCCCGCCGCGTGGGTGCGCAGGCGGTCGGCGCGGGCGCGGGCCAGGGCGGCCGTCACCTGGTCGCGCTCCTGCCACTTCGCGCCCTCGCGGGCGTCCTGGGCGCCGGTGTCGCCGTCCTCCGCCTCGATGCTGGTGGAGAGGTCGTCCACGTGCACGGTCATCCCCTGCCTCCCTTCTTCTTGCCGGCGCAGCCGCACCCGCAGCCGCCCTTCGCCTTCCCCGAGCCCCCCGCCGCGGCCGGCAGGGCCGCCGGCTTCCGCTGGCCGCCCGACGACGGCGGCGGGAGGCGCTCCCAGGGCGGCGTGTTCGGACGGTCCGCCACCGGCACCTCCGCGGGCTTCGCGTAGGGGCGGAGCGAGACGGTGCCCGCCGTGGTCCCCGCCGCGCCCTGCACCCGGGGGCGGAGCGGAACGCCGTAGCCGAACGAGGCGGCCCGCGGGTCGACCCGCGCGATCGCCGCCGTGGCCGCCACGCGCGAGACGGCGGAGGACGCCGACGTCGTGGCCGCGGCCACGGAGGTGGAGGCCGTGGCGCCGGAGGAGGGGAGCGCGGCGGTGGAGGCGCCGCCCGCCGTGGACCGCGA
>JASLAX010000199.1 GCA_030146875.1 Longimicrobiaceae bacterium | reverse complement strand
CGGCCGCGGCGGCGCCGGGGCCGAGGACGGCCGCGCGCGCCGGCCCGGAGGCCGCGCAGGCGACGGCGAGGAGGGTCGTGACGAGGACGGCGGGGAGCACGGCCAGGGAGCGTCGCGGCATGGGCGGCAGCGGGCGAGGGGTGGGAGGGGTCCCGCCCAAGATGGCGCCGCCGCGGACGCCTGTCCACCTTCCCGCGAGGCGCGGGGAGCGAAATCTTAACCTTTCCCGCAAGCCGTTGCGCCGCATCGGGATGAGAACCGCCCTCGCGTGCGCGGGCGCGGCGGTGAGTTGACACTGCTCCGAGCGGAGGGTATCCTGGGCCCCACTTGCTTCAAAATTCTGGACCGTTCCGCTCGGCGCCACCGCGGTCGCCCCTCACGGGGGGTGCCACCCGGCGTCACGTTCCGGCGACCGAGCCGCCGTCACCCAGACCGTATCCGTTTTGACTCAGACACGCAGATCGCTGCTGCGCGCATTCGTGCTTTCCGGGCTGCTGGTGCTCCCGGACGCGCTGCCCGCACAGGAACGGAGCTCCGCCCCCGCCCGCCCCGACGCCGTCTCCGGGGACTCCATCGCCCGACTCGCGCGCTCCCAGATCGGCCGCCGGTACCTCTTCGGGGGCACCGACCCGCGCCGCGGCTTCGACTGCAGCGGCTTCACGCGCTACCTGATGCGCGCGCTGAACGTGCAGCTCCCCCGCACCGCCGCCGAGCAGGCCCGCGTAGGGCAGGAGGTCCCCCGCGACCCGACCCGCCTTCGCCCCGGCGACATCCTGACCTTCGGCCGCGGGAGCCGCGTCACCCACGTGGGCATCTACATCGGCAACGGGCGCTACGTGCACGCGAGCAGCGTGGCCGGCCGGATCGTGGAGTCGGACCTGAACCGCCGCAGCTCGTCGCTGGTACGCGCCTGGACCGGCGTCCGCCGGCTCCTCCGCGACAGCACCGCCACCGTCGCGCAGCGGTAGCCCCGCCGCGACGGCCGACGAAGAGACCGCCGCCTTCCCGCTCGGGGAGGCGGCGGTCTCGTTTTCGTGCGGCGCCTTCGGTCGTCGGCCGGCGGGGGACGCGTCCGTCGTCAGCTTCCGGTGCGCCGGAAGCCACGGGGCGGACGCCGGGAGGCGGTCCGGGCGGTGTCCGGGCGGGCGCTGTCCACCGGCACGCCCTTCAGCCGCGGGGGGGGCTCGGGCCGGCGCAGCTGCCCGTCGGGGGCGACGCGGGCGCCGGTGACGGGGAAGTCCAGGCGCCCCAGCGAGTCGACCAACGTGAGCGCCCGCGCGCTGGGATCGGGGACCAGCGTGCCGGGGCGAAGCTGCCGCGTGGGCAGCAGCCAGGCCCCCGCGATGCGGCCGGAGGGCTCCAGGTCCGCGCACGCCAGCGCCCCGCGGTTGAGCGGCTCGCCGTTGGTGAACGGGCCGTACGTGAGCAGGTTGCCCAGCGAGTACACGACCAGCGCCGAGTCGCGCCACTCCGCCGCGCGCAGCACGTGCGGGCCGTGGCCGATCACCAGGTCCGCCCCGGCCGCGACGGCGGTGCGGGCGAAGGCCACGGAGTTGCCGCGGCTCTCTCCGAACGCCCTCTCGGGCGCGTTCGGCGTGCGCTGCGCGCGGGCGCCCTCGGCCCCCATGTGCATGGTGACGACCACGCGCCGCCAGCGGCGGGCGGCGCGGCCGACGTGGCGGCGCACGGCGGCCAGGTCGCGCGGGTCCGGCCCGATCCACGGCGCGAAGCCCAGCACCGCCACCGTGTCGCCGCGGTGGGTGACGACAGGCGTGGCCAGGGTGTCGTTGCCGGTGACGTGCACGCCCGCCTCTCGCAGCCGCCGCGCCGTCTGGCGCCACCCCGCGGGGCCGGCGTCGCCCGCGTGGTTGTTGGCGACGTTGCCCACCACGTCGGCGGAGTCCGGGGCCACGCGGCGCAGGGCCCCGGCCACCTCGGGCTGCTGGCGGAAGGCGAAGCAGCGGGTGGACCCCGGCGCGCACTTCCGCCGCACGGGCCCGGTGCCGATGGCGCCCTCCACGTTCAGCAGCACCACGTCGGCCCCGGCCACCATGCGGCGTAGCGGGGCCAGCATGGAGTCGGGATCGGGATAGGCGGCGAACGGCACGCCGTAGCGGCGGCGCGCGGTGGCCGTCCACATGGTGTCCAGGTTCGTCCCCACCGTCACGTCGCCGCCCGCGCAGATGCGCACGTTCCGGCCGGCGGTGTCCACCGGCAGCGCCCGCACCCGACGCGGCGCCTGGGCGTGCAGCGACGCGGCGAGAAGGACCAGCGCGGCGGCCAGCGGCGCGGCGCGGAGAAAGGTACGCACGGCGATCAAGGGGACTCCTGCGGTGGGGGCTGACGTGCGGGACGGAGCGGTCAGAGAAGGAGGTCGGCAGGGATCCCGAGGAGCCCACGGAGCGCCTCGATCTGGGAGCGGGAGAGCGGGCGCTTGCCGTGGAAGAACTCGGACACGCGGCTCTTCCCGCCCATGGGCTCGTGCAGGTCGGAGCGGTGCAGCCCCTTCTGCTCGAGCATGAAATCCACGACCTCCTGCGGGGTGCCCGCGGGAGTGGGGTAGTGCTCCCGCTCGTACGCCTCGGCCAGGACGGACAGGAAGCGAAGCCGCTCCCAGTCGTCGGAACAGGCCACGGGGTCCAGGTCGAGGAGCGCCTCGATCTCCACGATCGCGGCGTCGTACTCGTCCTCGGTCCGCAGGACGTGCGGCTTGGTGAAGTCGAGCAGGTCCGCCATCGGAGATCCCCCCGGGAGGGTCAAAGGGTCCCGTCGCGGGTGCGGCGGTCGTACTCCTGGTGCGTCATCACGTGCCTGACGTAGATGCGCCCCAGGTCGTGCCGCACGTCAACGCAGAGCCGGTACCGGTTGCCGGCCACGTTGAAGATCGTCCTCCAGCTCCCCAGGAAGTCCGCGGCGGGGAAATCCGCGCGGATCTCGTGGGCGTTCGCGTAGAGCTTCTTCTCGACGACGTTGAGCCACGCCCGAAGTGGGCGCTCCGCGTCCGGATGCTCCTGCCGGAACTCCCTGAGTTTCTTAGGCGAGATCACGTGCATGGGAGGATGCCACATCGGTTCCCAATATGGGAACGAACGACGTGGGGGTCAAGTGCTTCGGGTGGGACGGTCGAAAGGATGGCGTCCCTACCCCTCCACGCGTCCGGCGCGGATCGCGATGGGCCAGGTGACCAGGCGCTCGACCGTGGGGTCTCCCCAGGCGTCGCGGAGGGCCGGCTCGGCGGCGGTGACGGGATCGGTGCCGCGGTCGGCCAGGTAGCGCTGCACGGCGGACCAGGTGCGGAGGTAGTTCAGCACGTCGGCCAGGGTCCAGCGATGCTCCATGGCGAACGGCGGGGCGTCGATCTCCGCGAAGGGGAGGTCGATGGACCGGTAGCCGTCGTCCACCAGGGCGCGTTCGGGCGGCCACCAGGCCCCCACGCCGCGGTGCCAGAGGTCCCCGATCACGGCGTCCACCGCGGGATCGACGGTGAACAGCCCGTACGACCACGCGGCCAGGGCGCCGCCCGGGCGCAGGACGCGGCGCGCCTCGCCCCAGAATCGGGGAAGGTCGAACCAGTGCAGCGCCTGCGCGACCGTGACCAGGTCGACGGTGGCGTCCTCCAGGCCGGAGCGCTCCGCCGCGGCGACGGCGTAGCGGACGCGCGGGTGCGGGAAGGCGTGGCGGAGCTGCGGCTCGCTGGGGTCGGTGGCGACCACCTCGGCGAAGTGCTCCGCCAGCCCCACGGCGCACTGGCCGTTGCCCGTCCCGCAGTCCCACGCGCGCTCCCGCGCCGGCGCGAGCGACGCGAGCCAGGCGAAGAGCGCCGGCGGGTAGCGGGGGCGGGCGAGGGCGTACTGGCCCGCGTGCCCGGAGAAGTGGTCGTGGAACCCGCCCTCGCGGGCCATCAGCGCGTCGGCGCGGCGTCCTGCCCCGGCTGCCGGACGATGACGCCGTTGCGCATCACCAGCAGCGGCCGCTCCGTGGCGGTGACGTCGCGGGTCACGTCGCCCGGGACCGCGACGACGTCGGCCAGGCGCCCCGCGGCGAGGGTGCCCACGCGGTCCTGCACGCCCAGCAGCCTGGCGGCGCTGGAGGTGCCCGCGACGATGGCCTGCATGGGCGTCATCCCTCCCCACTCCACCATCAGCCGGAACTCGCGCGCGTTGGCGCCGTGCGCCCCCACCCCCGCGTCCGTCCCCAGGGCGATCGGCACGCCGGCGGCCATGGCGGTGCGGATGGCGGTTCGCATCGCCCGCGCGGCGGCGATCGCCTTCTCGGCGCGCTGGCCCTTCAGCACGCCGCTCTGCGCGGCCCTCTCCACCGCCTCGCCCGCGGAGAGCGTGGGGACCAGGAAGGTGCCGTGCCGCGCCATCAGGCGGGCGCCCTCCGCGTCCAGGAACGAGCCGTGCTCGATGGAGGCCACGCCGGCGCGCACCGCGGCCCGGATCCCCTCCGCCCCGTGCGCGTGCGCCATCACGCGCCGCTCCAGCAGCCGCGCCTCGTCCACCAGCGCCTTCAGCTCCTCGTCGGTGTACTGCTGCACCCCCACCGCGTCGCCCTCGGAGAGCACGCCGCCGGTCGCGCAGGTCTTGATGACGTCCGCGCCGTACTTGGCCTGGTGCCGCGTGGCGGCGACGATCTCCCACGGCCCGTTCGCCACGCCGGTGCGCCAGTCGCCCTCCACCAGCCCGGGGCGGAAGCCGTTCTCGTCGCAGTGCCCGCCGGTGATCCCCAGCGCGTTGCCGCTGGCCAGGATGCGCGGGCCCACGATGAAGCCCTGGTTCACGGCGTTGCGCAGCGCCACGTCCGCGAAGTCGCCCGACCCGGCGTTGCGGACGGTGGTGAAGCCCGCCATCAGCGTGCGCCGGGCGTTCTCCACCCCCAGGATCGCCGCGGTCGCCGGGAAGTCGCGGACGCTGGCATCGTCGCCCGCGGGATCGCCCAGCGTGCGGCCGGAGATGTGGACGTGCGCGTCGATGAAGCCCGGGAGCAGGGTGGCGTCGCCCAGGTCCACCGTCCGCGCGCCGGCCGGGATCGCCACCGACCCCTCGCGCCCCACCGCCACGATGCGGTCGTCCGTCACGACCACCACTGCGTTCGGCACCGCCGCGGCGCCGGTCCCGTCGACCAGTCGCGCGGCGCGAAGCACCACGGTGCCCGTCCCCCGCACGGGGTACGACTGCGCGGCGGCGGACGCGGCCGCGGTGCCCAGCAGCGCGGCGGCGACCAGGGCGGGGGCGAGACGGGACGGGATCACGGGGCCTCCTGGCGGACGGGTTCGCGCGTGGGGGAGAGGTCGGACAGAGTAACGCCCTCCCGCCCCGCACGCGAGCCCGCGGGGGCCTCCTCCGCACCTCCCCGCCCCGGCTTCCCTCACGTTCCGCCGCCACGAGGATGGGACGCGGAGTTCGCGGAGTTCACGGAGTTCGCGGAGGAAGACGGGACGTGCGGTTCGACCGCTGCGCTCAGGGGAGACGGCGGGCGGACGCCTCGAACCGATGTGACGTTCTTGTGGGGAGTTCAGGGAGTTCTGGAAGGTGCGTGTCGGCAGCATCACTCCCAAAACTCCCGAACTCCCTGAACTCTTCCCTGTCGTCGTCGTCGGACGCGCGAGAAGTCCGGGCGGAGAACGCGCGAAGGGGCGCGCCGCGAAGTCCGCGGCGCGCCCCTTCCTGCATCCCGCCCGGCGAATCAGGGCTGGCCGTTCTCGTTCAGCGACCGGCGCCAGAGGGCGCAGTCGGACTGGCCGCGGTGGAAGACCTCCAGCCGGCCGGAGGTCCACACCGCCTCGGGATCGGAGGACATCGACCCGCCGAGGGAGGACCAATCCTCCCACTTCATCCCCGTCCAGCGCCGCTGCCAGCAGGCGCCGTCCATCCCGGCGACGAACAGGTGCAGACGGTTGGGGCCGGACGAGACCGCCTTCACCGGGCCGCGCAGCGAGCCGCCCAGCGACTCCCACCCGCCCCACTGGGTGCCGTCCCACCAGCGGTGCCAGCAGGCGTTGTCGGTGCCCACCGCGAACACGTCCAGCCGGTTGGCGGCCCACGAGACGGCGGAGACGGGGGAGAAGATGGTGCCGCCTAGCGACTCCCAGCCCCCCCAGCCGGACCCGTCCCACCACTTGTGCCAGAGCGCGCTGTCGTTGCCCACCACGAACAGGTCCAGGCGGTTGGGGCCCCACGAGACGGCGCGCACGGGCGACATGATGGAGCCGCCCAGCGACTCCCACCCGCCCCATTGCGTGCCGTCCCACCAGCGGTGCCAGCACGCGTTGTCGGTGCCGCGCGCGAAGACGTCCAGCCGGTTCGGGCCCCACGCCACCGACGTGGGGGCGGAGTTGATGACCCCGCCCAGCGACTCCCACCCGCCCCAGGCCGAGCCGTCCCACCACTTGTGCCACAGCGCGTGGTCCATCCCGGTGCCGAACAGGTCCAGCCGCCCCGGCCCCCACGACACCGCGTCGATGGGGGATGCCAGCACCCCGCCCAGCGACTCCCACGAGCCCTGCTCCGCGCCCGACGACCAGATGTGCCAGCAGGCGTGGTCGGTGCCCTTGGCGAAGACGTCCATCCGCCCCGCGCCCCACGACACCGCCGCGGGCCCGGTAGTGATCACGCCGCCCAGCGAGGTCCACTCGGCGGGTGCCGAGGCAGGCGCGGAAGCAGGGGGCGCCAGGCCCTGCGAGGCCGCCTGCGCCAGCTCTCCGCCGCCCACCAGGTCGGCGCCCTGCCGTCCCAGCCCCAGCCCCTGCCCGCCCGCCGCGCCGGCGTCGCCCGCTCCGCCGTCGGCCGCGGGGGCGTCCGCCGGGGGCGGCGTGGGGGAGGGCGCGGCCCCCCCCGGCATGCCGGGCAGACCGCCCGGAAGGTCCCCGAAACTCATCGTTGGCTCCGTTCCGTTGCGGCCCCGCGCGTCCGGCGGTCCCGGTCCCGGGGGCCGCGCGCGGGGCGTGCTCGCTCCGGGGCCGCGGCCGCGAACCACGCGCCCGGACCCTGCAACGAGGGAACGCGAGGGGGCACCGCCGCGCGGGCGCGAACCGGCGCCCCCGGCCCGGCCGCCAGGCTTCTCCGCGTCCGCCCCTCTCCCGACCGCCGCCCGGCCGTCAGGCGGCGCCCTCCGCCTCCGCTTCCGGGAGCGGCGCGCCGGCCGTCCACCCCGACTCCCGCAGCGTCTCCAGGAACCCCAGCACCCGCGCCCGCTCGGTGTAGACGGGCAGCACCACCAGGTCGCCCGCCTCCGCCCCCGCCAGCGCCCGCCGCGCCGCGTCCAGGTCGTCGGTGGCCACCTCCGGCTCTACCGCCAGCCCCTCGTCCGCCAGCGCCCGGCGGAAGACGGCGGGCACCTCGCCCTCGCCGCGGCCGCGGAGGAGGGTGGGGTGCTCCTTCACGACCACGCGGTGCGGGCGCAGGCGGGCGGCGGCGCGGACCAGCGCGCGGATGGCGTCGTCGTCGCGGTCGCCGGCCTGGCCCAGCGCCACCACCGTGCGCTGCGAGCCCAGCGAGAGCGCCATGCGCACGAGCCCCTCCATGGCCGCGGGGTTGTGGGCGAAGTCCACCAGCACGCGCAGTCCGCCGACCTCCGTCACCTGCCCGCGGCCCGGGTTGCTGCCGCCGGTGCCGAAGCTCGCCAGCGCCGCCGCCATGGCTTCCACGGGCAGCCCCAGCGCGTCCGCCAGCCCGATGGCGCAGAGCGCGTTCGCCACGTTGTACGGCGCCGCGCCCCCCATCGCCATCGGCACGGCGTCGAGCCGCGCGACGACGGTGCTCTCCGCCCCGTGGGCCAGGACCAGCGCGCCGTCGCGCACCAGGCACGCCGTGCCCCCTGCGGCCAGGTGGCCGCGCACCGGCGCGCCGTCCTCGGCCATGGTGAACCAGGTGACGGAGGCCGCCACCTCGCCTCCGCGCGCCGCCAGCACGGCGTCGTCCGCGTTCAGGACCACTCGGCCCGTGGCGGGGACCACGCGGGCCACCACCAGCTTGGCGGCGGCCAGGTCCTCCAGGTGGTGGACGCCCCACTCCCCCAGGTGGTCCGCGGAGACGTTGGTGACGGCGGCGGCCGTCGCGCGGCCGACGACCAGGCCGCGGCGCAGGATCCCGCCGCGCGCCGTCTCCAGCACCGCCAGCCCCACGTGCCGGTCGCGGAGCACGCGGCGCGCCCCCATCGGTCCGGCGAAGTCGCCGCGCTCCACCACCTCGCCGGCGATGGAGACCTCGTCCGTCGTGCAGCTTCCGGGGACCCGCCCGCCCGCCTTCGCCATCGCGGAGAGGAGGCGCACCGTGGTCGTCTTCCCGTTGGTTCCCGTGACCATCACCACCGGGATGTCGTGCACCGCCTCCCACGGCACCTCCTCCGGCAGGGGCAGGTCGGGGAGCGCCCAGCTCAGCGACCCGCGGCCCAGGCCGACCGACGCCGCCGAGCCGTCGGAGAGGAAGGCCACCCCGCGCGCGCCGGCCTCGCGGCAGAGCGCCGCCAGCCGGGGGATGGTCTCCTCCTCGATCTCCTCCCGCAGCCGGACCGATGCGTCCTGGAGCGAGCGCGGCGCCACGCCCCGCAGCTCGTCGGCCGCGGCGGCGAACGCCCACTCGTTCAGCTCGGTCGCGGCGTAGAGCGCGTCGAACGGGGCGGTGATGCCCAGCGACAGGCCGCCCGGGTGCGCGCGGACCCGCGTCGTCTCCGACCCCCACCCCACGGCGTCCAGCGTGCGCCGCGCCCAGCGCTCCCAGGCCGCGGCGGCCGCGGCGGGGTCGTCCCCCGGCTCCAGCTCCGCCTCGATCACGGCGCCGGGGCCCTGCAGCAGCAGGCCGGGCCCGGTGACGCGGCGGGTGTCCACCAGGCGCATCAGTCCTCGCCGTCCAGCG
This sequence comes from Longimicrobiaceae bacterium, assembly GCA_030146875.1. GTDB lineage: Bacteria > Gemmatimonadota > Gemmatimonadetes > Longimicrobiales > Longimicrobiaceae > JASLAX01. Next base: position 27,054 of record JASLAX010000199.1, on the reverse strand, counting down.
ACAGGCGCACGCCGCGCTCGTCGCGCACCAGCCGCCCCGCGCCCGCGAACGCCGGCTCCTCCTCGGCCGCGGACGCGGTGAGCGCCGGCAGGGCGGAGCGGTCCTCCGGCGCGCGGGCGCCGCCCACCCCGTCGTTGGGGCGGAAGTGGATCACCTGCTTCCAGGTGCGGGTGATGGCGTCGGTGAACATCAGCAGCAGGTCGCGATCGGCGGCCATCCGCAGCGCGTGCTCCACCGCCTCGCGCTCCTCGGGCACCACGTCGACGGCGTCCGCGGGCACCCCGGCGGCGACCAGCTCGTCGCGCAGCATGGCGGGGACCTCCTCCGGCCCGCGGCCGCGCAGGTTGTCGTCGCGCCGGCAGACGTAGCGGTCGAAGCGCCCCGCGGCCAGGCGGGCGATCTCGCGCACGTCCTCGTCGCGGCGGTCGCCGGGGGCGGCCAGGACCACGATGCGGCGCCCCTCCGGGCGCAGGCGGTCCACCAGCTCCACCATGGCGCGCACCGCGGCGGGGTTGTGGCCGTAGTCCACGATCACCTTGAAGGGGTGCTCGTCGAAGACGTTCATCCGCCCCGGCGCCTGGAAGAAGGTGGTGTCGAAGGTGCGCAGGCCATGGCGCAGGTCCTCCAGCTTCAGCCCCATGCTGAAGCCCATGGCGGCGGCGAACATCGCGTTCTGCACGTTGTGCATCGCCCGCCCCTCCATGGTCGCCGGGATCAGGTGCGTCCACAGCAGGGGGATGTGCGCGCCGCGGTCGTAGAGCGTGACCATGTGCCCGTTGATCCCCTCCTCCAGCACCACGGCCCGCCCCCCCGCGCGGATGTGCTCGCGCACCAGCGGGTGCGAGGGCGACATGGTCACGTAGCAGAGGTTCTTCGCCTTGGTGTGCCCCGCCATCCGCAGCACCAGCGGGTCGTCGGCGTTCAGCACCGCCGTGTCGGTCGCCACCTCCACCACGATCCGCTTCACGGCGGCCAGGTCCTCCAGGGTGTCCACGCCCTTCATCCCCAGGTGGTCGGCCGCCACGTTCAGGACGGCGCCCACGTCGCACTTCCGGTAGCCCATCCCGGCGCGGAGGAGCCCGCCGCGCGCCGTCTCCAGCACGGCCACGTCCACGCCGGGGTCGCGCAGCACCATCCGCGCCGCGGTGGGGCCGGTCATGTCGCCCTCCACCGTGCGCACGCCGTCCAGGTACACGCCGTCCGTGGTCGTGAGCCCCACGGTGTGCCCCTTCAGCTTGAAGAGGTGCGCCAGCATTCGCGCCGTGGTCGTCTTGCCGTTGGTGCCGGTGACGGCGGCGATGGGGATGCGGCGCGGCGTGCCCGGGGGAAAGAGCATCTCCATCACCGGGCCGGCCACGTCGCGCGGCTGCCCCTCGCTGGGAGCCACGTGCATGCGGAAGCCCGGCGCCGCGTTCAGCTCGCAGATGCCGCCGCCGATCTCGCGGTACGAGCGGGTGATGTCGTCGGTCAGGAAGTCCACGCCGCCCACGTCCAGCCCGATCGCCTTGACCGCGCGCACCGCCATGTCGCGGTTGTCGGGGTGGCAGACGTCGGTCACGTCGATGGCGGTGCCGCCGGTGGAGATGTTGGCGGTGGAGCGCAGGTACACGACCTCGCCCTGCGGGGGCACGGTGTGGCGGTCGTAGCCCTTCTGCTCCAGCAGGCGGTCGGCCTGCGAGTCGAACTCGATGCGGGTGAGCGTCTTCTCGTGCCCGATCCCGCGGCGGGGGTCGCGGTTCACCTCCTCCACGAGCTGCTCCACGGTGTGCACGCCGTCGCCCACCACGTGGCCGGGGACGCGCTTGGCCACCGCGATCAGCTCCCCGTTCACCACCAGCATGCGGTGGTCGTAGCCGGTCAGGTAGCTCTCCACGATCACGCTGCGGGAGTGCTCCTGCGCCTGCCGGAACGCCGCGCGCACCGCCTCGTCGTCGCGCAGGTCCAGCGACACGCCGCGGCCGTGGTTGGCGTCCAGCGGCTTGACCACCACCGGAAAGCCGATGCGGTGGGCCTCGCGGACCGCGTCGTCCTCGCCGTACGCCAGCCGCTGGCGGGGCACGGGAAGGCCCAGGTCGCCCAGGATGCGGTTGGTGAGCTCCTTGTCGGAGGCCACGGTGACGGCGATGTGGCGGGTGTCGCTGGTGACGGTGGCCTGGATGCGGCGCTGGTACTTGCCGTGGCCGAACTGGATCAGCGAGTGCTCGTTCAGCCGGATCCAGGGGATGTCGCGCTCCTCGGCGGCGCGAACGAGCGAGGCGGTGCTGGGCCCCAGCGCCCGCCGCTGCGCGAAGCGGATCAGCGCGTCGCGCTCGTAGGGGAAGTCGAACTCCGGGTCGATCTCGATTCCCGCCTCCGCCCGAGCCTCGGCGGGAAGGAGGTGGTGGAGCAGCTCCAGCGCGACCCTCCCCGCCTCCTCGCCCACCTCGGCCTGCTCGTACTGGTAGACCACGGAGTACACGCCCTTCTCCTCGGTCTCGCGCGTCTTGCCGAAGGTGACCTGCGTGCCCGCGACGTTCTGCAGCTCGATGGCGACGTGCTCCAGCACGTGACCCAGCCAGGTCCCCTCGTCCTCCCGCAGCCTGCGCACGAAGCCGCCGGGCTCGCCGTACGAGCACCCGTGCTGCGCCAGCCCGGGGAGCGCCTCCAGCAGCGCCGCGCGGAAGCCCTCGCCCAGGCGGCCGGTGGGCCAGGCCTCCAGGGCGCCCAGGTCCAGCGTCAGGCGGATGACGGGGAAGTGCGCGTAGAGGCTGGGACCGACGAAAACCTGGGTGTGCAGGATCTTCACGGGGCGCGTCTCCGGGCTCGGGTCAGGAGGTGGTGGTGCGCGTGCGGGTGCAGAACTTCACGCCGTGGACCAGGATGTGGAGGCGGATCCCCACCATGCACACCGGGCCGGTGCGCGCCGTGGCCATGGACGAGTACTCCAGCTCGGAGGGGTCGATCACCGTCAGGGACCCGCTCCCCACCACCTCGAGCGTGCCGTGCGGGTCCAGGAACGCGGCTGTGTCCTCGTCCAGCCCCACGCCCAGGGCGAAGGGGTTGTAGGCCAGGGCGGTGAGCAGCCGCCCCAGGCGGTCGCGCTGACGGAAGTGCTGGTCGATGATGACGTGGTTGGTGAGCCCCAGCCCCGGCGCCAGGTTCACCATGTCGGCGCGCGGCGCGCCGCCCTCCTCGCCGCGCGCGATCATGTGCTCGCAGAGGAACGCCGCCCCCGCCGACGTCCCCGCCACGTGCACGCCGCTGGCGTTCAGGCGCCGCAGGGCGCGGGTCACGCCGGTGCCCCCCAGCGTGGTGGAGAGGCGGAGCTGGCTGCCCCCGGTCAGGAAGACGCCGTCGGCCTCCTCCATCAGCCCCAGCCAGTCGTGGCGGTCGCAGTCCGAGCGCGTCTCGAACGGCAGCGAGTGCACCGTGCGCACCCCCATCGCCCGGAAGATCTCCTGGTAGTTCGGCCCCGTCTCCGGGCGCCGGGACGCCGTGGGGATCACGGCGATGGTGGCGCCCTCTCCCCCGCACAGGTCCACGAAGCGCTTGAGGATGGCGGGCGCACTGACCTTGTCCTCCGCCCCGCCGATGGGGATGATGTAACCGCGGCTGTGGCCGTCTGCGATTCGGGCTGGGCTCATGCTCTGTGACGTCGGTCCGCTCCGGCGGTGAGGCCCGGATCTCTCCCGGGCGCGCCGTCCACCGGATGGGCGCGCAGGTGCAGGCGCCAGGCCCCGTTGGCCCGGCGGACCGAATATAGGCGCGGCGGCGGCGGGCCGCACGTTCGGGCGGAACCCACGGAGCGCCCCGTGGACGTCTCCCGACGTTCTCCCTCTGGCCGATGGGAGGGCGCCGACCGCCGAGGACCGCCGGCAGCCAGGTGGGGGTGGAGTGCGGCTGCACCAGCTGCGAATGAAGAATTCGCGGCTCGAAAAGGCATGAAGTCCGCCTGCGCGGGCTGCCCGGCACTCGGCCGCGCCGACGCTCCGTCCACGGACGTCGAGCTGGTGCCTGTCCGCGCTCCCTTCGATCGGCCGGGCTCGGGATGCGCGGCGTGCCGCACGCGGGGTCGCCATGGTGACGAGCATGATCGCGACGGGGCACCCCAGGCTAGATCGAGCGGCGACTGTTGATCGCCCGGGTCGGAGCGGCTACACTGCGAGTGCGGACCGCCGCGCCCCCGCCGTGGGAGACGGCTCATCGTCCTGTCCCGCACGTCGCATCTCTCCAGGAGGGACCGAATGGAGGCGTTCCTGCCGCTCGCGCTCGCCCTCGTCCTCTTCCCGCTCGCCCTCGTGGTGCCGCGACTGCGCCAGCACCGCCACGGCTACCTGTTTCCGCTCGCGCTGTCCGTCATCCTCCTGGCGACCTACGCGGTTCAGGGCGCGCCCGCGATGCTGACCTACTTCGCCATGGTGGGCGCGGGGATCGCGTGGCGCTGGCGGCCCCGCGACGGCGCGGCCGGCGTCGCTCTGCGGGGCTGACGCCGCCCCGCCCGCGATTCGTTCGTCCCTCCGGCCGGCGCCCACCCGCTCCGCGGCCCCCTTCCTGCGTCCGGATCCCCGGACCCATCGCCGTATCCGCAACCCGAAAGCCGAAAACCGCCATGCGAATCGCTTCCCTGCCGCTCCTGCTCCTGGGCTCCGTGCTCGTGCTGGCGTCGTGCGACACGTCCCCCACGCAGGAGGACATCGAGCGCGAGATCGAGGAGCAGCTCAGCTCGGTCGCGGGGCCGTGGGCCGGCTTCTCCAGCGGCACCAACCCCATTCAGATCGAGTTCACGCTCCAGCAGGGCGCCGGCGGGCAGGTGACCGGAACGGGGACCATGCGCGAGCAGTCCGCCACCGCGTCGGTGCCCATCACCGTCACCGGTACGTTCGCGCGGCCGCGGCTCTCGCTGACGTTCGGCGGGATGGTGTACGAGGGACGCGCGGTGCAGGGGACGTTCGCGGGGGACTACACCAGCGTGGGTGGCGTGACCGGCTCGCTGATGCTCGCGGCGACCGATTACTCCAGGTCGCTCCCGGTGCTGATCCAGGAGCGGTAGCGGCGGCGGGAAGGACGACGGAGGTCGCGCGGCCGGCTCGGGAACGAGCCGGCCGTCTCGCGTCCGGGGGGCGGCGGCCCACGGGCACGGAAGCGCTCGCCGTCGGCGTCGCCGGCCAGCGGAAGACCGTCGCGACGGGCTGCGCGCCGCGGGGCTCCGGCGAGCCCGCCCCGCATTGCGTGCGCGGGAGGGAAAAGTCTTGTGCGCTCGGGCGGTCCGGCTGAACTTGGGAGGGGCTCTCCCGAGCGCGGAGGCGGAGCCCGTCATCGTGCCGAGAGACCGGCCTGGTGGCGCTGGACCCCGGCCCCGCCGCTCCCACCTTCGCCACGACCCGTCCATGACCCGCCGCACCTTCGCCGCTGCCCTGCTCCTCGCGGGATGTGCCCCGTCCGCGCCCGCGACCCCCGACGGCGACGCTCCCCCGGCCGCGCCGCCTCAGGAGAGCGCGGCGGCCCCGGACACGCTGCCGACGTACCGCGGCGGCGTGCGCACGGTGGGGGAGCGGAAGGCGCTGGAGGCGTTCCTGTTCGCGCAGCCGGACGGCGCGCCGTTCCGGCTGGACCTGCGGCTCCACGACGCGGCCACGGACGTTGCGGCGGACGAGGACGGCGACCTGATCGTGGACCTGGGCTACCCGTTCCAGGAGGAGCCTCCGCTGGACCCGGCCGAGCGTCGCCGCGCCTCGCACGCGGTCCCGGCGGCCTCCACGGCGGGCATCGAGCTGGTCGTGGTGCCGGGCGGCGACCGCGGGGCGATGCACATCGACCGCGGCCCCGGCCCGGGGGCGCTGCGCGGCACCTTCGTGGTGGACGGGACCTCCGGCCCGCGGCAGGGGATCGTGAGCTTCGCCGTCCGCCCCACGGCGGCCGGCGCGAGACGGGAAGGCGGATGATGGCGGAGCGCGAGGTCGGGAAGGCGAAGGCGGCCGGATGGGAGATCGGCGCCCGCCGGACGCTGGAGACGACCCCCGCGGAGGCGTGGCGCCGCGTGACGTCACCCGAGAGCGCGCGGCTCTGGCTGGGCGACGGCCCCGCCGTCTGCCTGGGCGAGGGGGCGGCGTTCGAGACGGCGGACGGAACGGTGGGCGAGGTGCGCGTCTGGAAGCCGGGGAGCCACCTCCGCCTGGCGTGGCGGCCGCCGGGCTGGCCCCGCGCCTCCACCATCCAGGTGCGCGTGATGGCGGCGGCGAAGGGCCGCGTCGTCGTCGCCTTCCACCAGGAGCACCTCCCCGACCGCCAGGCGCGCGAGGCCCGCCGCTCCGTCTTCGCTGCGGCGCTCGACGCGCTGGCGAGCGGCGGCGCGGAGTAGAGTGACGGCGCGGCCGGCGACGGCGTCCTCCCCCCCTCCCGCGAACTCGTCCCCCCGCAGGTCGCGGCCGTCCCCGCGCGGTGGACTCCCGTCCCGCCCGGCCGCATCTTTCCGCGCGTGAACGCGAACTCCCCCGCTCCCAACCCCCTGTCCGCCGCCTCCGAAGAAGCGGAGGCGGACGGGCTCCCGATGGCGTGGCTCCTCGGCCTCTTCCTGGGCTGGGCGGCCATCGTGGCGCTGGGGCTCATCCAGTCGCGGCTCGCGCTGCAGGCCATCGGCGCGCCGTTCGCGTGGCGCACGCACCTGCCGCCGCGGGTGCTGGACCTGGTGGTGGGCGGCGTTTACCTCCCCGTGCTGCTCTGGCTGGTGCGGCGGCGCTCCCGCGGCGGGGCGCTGGCGCAGGCGGGCATCCTCCTGCTGGCGACCGCCGTCTTCGTCGGGCTCCGGGGCGCCCTCTCCGTTCCGCTGGAGCGGGCGTTCCTGGGGCCGAACGTGGTCTTCCACGGCAGCCGCGTCGGAAAGGGGATCGGCGAGCTCCTGGCCTACGGGCTCCTCGCCGGCGGCACCTGGGCGCTCGAGCTTCGCCGGCGGCTGCTGGCGCGGGAGACGCAGGCGGCCCAGCTCCAGGCTCGACTGTCCCAGGCGCGGATGGACGCGCTGGCCTCGCAGCTCCGCCCGCACTTCCTGTTCAACACGCTGAACGCCATCTCGGTGCTGATGCACCGCGATCCCGCCGCCGCCGACCGGATGCTCACCGGGCTCTCGGAGCTGCTGCGGGCCTCGCTGCGCGCGCCGTCGTCCCACGAGATCCCGCTGGGCGAGGAGGTCGCGCTGCTCGACCGCTACGTGGAGATCATGCGCGCCCGCTATGGCCCGCGGCTCGTGGTGTCGCGCGACGTTCCGCCCGCGCTGGCGGAGGCGCGCGTACCGTCGTTCGTGCTGCAGCCGCTGGTGGAGAACGCGCTGGAGCACGGCGTGGCGCGACGCGCGGGCGCCGGGCGCGTGGAGGTGGCGGCGGAGGCGGACGGCGGGACGCTGCGCCTCACGGTCACCGACGACGGCCCCGGCCTGGCCCCCGCCCGGGCGACGGACGGCAGCGAGGGGGTGGGGCTCGGCAACACGCGCCTGCGCCTGGAGCAGCTCTACGGCACGGAGGGCCGGCTCTCGCTGGAGCCCGCGCCCGGCGGCGGCACGCGCGCGGTGGTGGAGATCCCGCTGCGGGGAGCGCCCCGGTGAGCGCCCCCGAGGTGCGCGTGGTGCTGGCGGACGACGAGCCGCTGGCCCGCGAGCGGCTGCGGATGCTGCTGGAGGACCACCCCGGCTACCGGGTGGTGGCCGAGGCGGAGCACGGCGCCGAGGCGGTGGAGGCCATCCGCCGCGAGCGCCCGGACCTGGTCTTCCTGGACGTGCGCATGCCGGAGCTGGACGGCATCGAGGTCGCCGCCGCGCTGGCGGGAGAGGCCGCGCGCGGCGCCGCTCCGCCGGTGGTGATCTTCGTGACGGCGTTCGAGGAGTACGCCCTGCGCGCGTTCGAGGTGGACGCGCGCGACTACCTGACCAAGCCCGTGGACCGCGACCGCCTGGCGCGCGCCCTCTCCCGCGCCGAGGCCGTGCGGGCCGACCGGCGCGAGGCGGAGAAGGGCGCTCCCGCCGCGGTAGACCCGTCGCTCCTCGCCTTCCTCGAGTCCCTTCGGCGGGAGAGCGGCTACCCCGCGCGCTTCCTGGTGCGCGACGCGAAGGGCGGGATGTACTTCGTGCGCGCGGACGAGGTGGACTGGGTGGAGGCGGAGGGGAACTACGTGGCGCTGCACGCCGGCGGACGCCGGCACCTGGTGCGCGACACCATGCGCGACTTCGCCGCGAAGCTCTCCCCCGAGCGCTTCGTCCGGATCCACCGCTCCGCCGTGGTGAACGTGGACCGGGTCGCCCGCGTGGAGCCCTACGCCCGCGGCGAGTACACGCTGACCCTGCGCGACGGAACCCGCCTCACCTCCTCCCGCGCCCACTCCGACGACCTGCGCCGGCTGCTGAAGTAGAGCGGAGAGGCGGAGCATAGCCGTTCTCCGACGGCCCGCGCTGGTGCCGCCCGCGAGGCCCCCCACTCCCTGCCCCTCCCACGAGGCGGGAGGGGTGCTGGGCACGGCAGGCCTTCGTCGCGGCTCGGCCGATGCGCAGTCCGCTCGGCGGACTTTCCTCGTCACCTCTATCCAGGGCCGTGCGGTGGGGCGGATGTCGCCGCCGCCGGAAACGCCGATACGACGAGGGGCGGACCGGCACGCGCCGGTCCGCCCGATCCATGCTCATCCGCATCCCCCTCCGATCCACTGCCTCTATCGCTCCGGCCGCTCGAAGCGGATCCAATCGACTCGCAACGTCAGGTCCGGATTCCCGTTCCCGACCAACGTCGTGTTGAAGCGCAGCGGATCCGCGTGCAGGGCCGAGGCGGAGTACCAGTCGGTGTAGGCGTTCAGGCCCACCTGCACCGTCTCGGGAAGGTCCGGCCGCTCGAAGCGGTCGCGCACCGCCCACTCGCCGCCCTCCGAGCGGGAGGAGAGCTCGAACCAGGCGCCGCTGCGGGCGATCCGCAGCTCCACCCAGCCGGCATCCACCGGGTGCAGGCGCAGGCGCGAGATGCTGCGGACGGTGGTCTTGGTCTCGATCACCGGCTGCGTCACGTCGTCGGCCACGCCGGTGGTGACGAACAGCCAGTCCTCCCCGCCGGGCGTCCAGGTGGCGGGGGTGACGGCGCGTGGCGCCCGCACCATCAGGCCGCCGAGCGACCACCCGGCGCAGGGGATGCCGCCGCGGAGGGCATCCGCGCGGACCCGGGCCGTGACGGTGAAGTCGCCGGAGACGTCGCGGAACAGGAAGGGTGCCTGGAAGTCGGCGTACCAGCCGCTGGTGGTGGGCTCGATGCGAAGCTCGCCCGCGGCGGCGTCGACCTCCACGCGCCGCTCCTTGCTGGGCCACCCCTCCACCTGGTGGAAGCGCTTCCACCCGGCGAGCGGGGCGGGCGAGGAGAACTCGTCCGAGAGCGCGGGCAGGTCGTCGCGCGCGGGAGGTGCGGGGGCGAGCGGCCCCTGCGCCGCCGCGGGCGCGGCCAGCGCGGCGACGAGCGCCAGGAGGGAGATGGACGACGGGACGGAAGATGCCGGCATGGTCGGGGTCCGTGGAGGGGGCGAACGGGGCGAAGGAACCGCCCCGCGTTCGATGGAGCGAGGGCCCCGCCGCTCAGGACGGCGCGCGGGGCTCGGTGGTGGTGCGGCCGGCGAGCGTCTCCACGGTCAGGGCCGTGGCCGCTCCCGCGGCGTCGGTCTGGAAGCGGAAGCGCGCCCCGTCGGAGCGGAAGACGCCGTCGCCGAGCGGCGTCAGCCGCGTCACCCAGCCGGTGGTGCCGACGGCGACCAGCCCCCCGTCTCGGACGCGGATGGTGCGGGCGCCGTAGACGCCCTCGTACCGGCGCAGGTCGGCCTCGGCGGGGAGGACGGGAGAGGCGGCGGCGCGGACCATCTCCAGCGCCCACTCGCGCTCGCGGCGGACGAGCGGGTCCGCCGCTCTCCCGGCCAGCCGCTCCAGCGCCATCCGGTGCGCCAGCGCGGGCGCGTCGTCCGCGTCCGCCGCAACGTGGGGCGCCACGCCGGTGGCCTCGTACCCCGGCCCGGAGACCACGCGGAACTGGGGGACGAACAGCGCCAGCCCGTGGCCGACGGAGAGCTTCGCGCCGCCGTTGCCGGCCCCGGCGGTCGTCTCCCCCACCACGGTCCCGCGGCCGGTCCGCTTGACCGCGTACGCGAACGTCTCCGCGGCCGAGGCGCTGTTGCGGGAGGTGAGCACCCACAGATCGGCGTCCGGCATCCGCCGCCCCGGCACCTCGCGCAGCGTGCGCCGCTCGGTGGTGACGTTCGCGAAGCGACCGTACGTGGTGATCAGCGACACCGGCTCCGGCCCGAAGAAGTAGGAGAGGATCATCTCCACCGTCTGCGGCGCGCCGCCCACGTTGTCGCGCAGGTCCACGACCACCGCGTCGGTATTCGCCAGGAACGCCATGGCGGCGGCCACCGTCTCGCGCGACCAGTCCAGCGGGACGAACTGGTCCAGCTTCAGGTAGCCCACGTTCCCGGGGAGCCGCTCCACGCGCTCGAACGCGAAGTTGGTCCGCGCCACCTGCGCCGAGTCGCGCGCGTCGATGCGCGTCCAAGGCGCGGTGCCACCCGCGCGAGGCGCGCCGCCGGCCGCCGGCGCGAGCGAGAACTCGCGCTCCGGCTCGTAGGAGATGCGCAGGTGCTTGTCCGCCACCACCCCCTGCAGGTCGCGCATCAGCGCGGCGCCGAAGGCGGGGGCCTCCGTCTCCCGGTCGTACGCGCCCGCGGCCAGTCGCTGGCGGATGCGGGCGGAGAGGCGCGGCGCGATCTGCTCGTGCGCGTACCGCGCCTCCAGCACGCGTGCCACGCTGTCCACGATCGCGGCGCGCGCGGCCGCATCCAGCGGCGCGGCCGCGGCGCCGGACGACGACGTCGGCCCGGGCGCGGCCGCGGAGGAGGGCTGGGCGGCCGCCAGCGAGGCGGCGAGGAGGGAGAGGGCGGCCGCGATGACGAGCGCCGCGCGTGTCGGTGGGTTCATGGTGTCGTTCGGGCGAAGGTTCGTCGGTCCGGCTTCGCACCGAAGATGTGGCCCCCCGTCCTGCGCACCAACACCGGAGTGACGACCGCGCCGCCGCCGGGGACGACTGCGCCCTCTGCAGCGGGATCCTGCTCCTGAACAACTCGGCCTGCCGCCGTCCCTCTGCCCGGTGGCCGCCGCAGCGAAGAGGGGGGAACGGGCTCCGCGCGCGCGTCCGGAACGCTCCGGACGCGCCGTAGATGCGGCTTCCGTATCTATCTACGCTCCTAATATGCCCTTGCGTTCCACGGAAACTCTCACGTAGCTTTCCTTGTGTCCGTGGTGTCCGAAAGCACGTTTGCTCACGTTTCCGCGCCATGAATTCCAGACCGCTCTCCGTCGCCACACTGATCCTGTCTGCGCTCTCGTGCAGCGCACCCTCTCACAAACCGCCGGAACGGCCACAACTGGCGCCCTCTGGCGAGTGCACCGCGCGTGAGATCTCCCGCACGCCCCTGCGAGTGGAGGGCGGACGCGAGCTGTACGTGGAGCCGACGGCGCTCGTGCCCTCCGGCAACGAGACGCTCCTTGCGGGATGGCCAACGTACCTGTGGGTCCGGTCGGCGGAGGGTCGAGTGACCGGCGCGGTCCAGGACAGCGTGTTCGGCGCGGTGATTGGACAGGACGGGAGCGCCCGAATCGTTCCATCGCCCATCAATGGGCGCCCCTTCCGCGGGGTTCGGGCAATTGCGGCTTCGGAAGGCGGCTGGGACGTCGTGTTCGCGGAAGCGCAGGCGGATTTTCGTATCGGGGAGAAGGTCGTGGTGCAGGCTCTCTGGTATGGGCGCTACGACGGACGGCGCTGGAAGGCGCTGGAGCGGCTGCCCCTTCTCTCTGAGGGAACGCTCAGCGTTTCGAACCCGTCGTCCCTCGTGTCGACTGGGGACGGCCTGGCGTGGGCCGTCGCGCTGGAGAGGACCACACGCTCCGACGGGGTGGCTCTGTTCGAGAGGAAGGCAGGACGCTGGTCTGTGGAGGTGTTCGGCACGGGAGGCACGAGTTACCTGGAGGTGCTCCACGCTGAATCGAACGACCTTACCGTGGCGGTCGTACAGGGCGACCACACGCAGCAGCCGAGTGAGAACGTGCTGATTCTCTACGGCCGACGCCCCGCGTGGGGAATTCTTCGCCGCCTCACCCGAGGAGTGGACGGGCCCGTCCACCACGTGGTGGGCATACCCAGCGACAAGGGATGGCGGCTGAGCTGGTACGTGAACCTGCCGCCGGGCGCCAGATGGCGCCGCGAGGCGCGGACTCTCTTTCTGCCCGTGGGAGGCCTTCCGGAAGCCGCGGTGGCGATCGACGCGGACGTGGAGCACGTCAGGGCCACCAGGGTCGCAGGCCTGGAGGTACTGGCCACCCATCACCTCGCGGCGGACGGTGGGAAGGGCGAGCTGCGAATCTTCGGGCTGGGCGCAGGCGGTGCTCGCACGCTCATGGCCGCGCCATACCCATTCCGCGGCTTCTTCGCAATGACGTCCCCACGCCACGGTGAGCTGCTCATCGCCGGTCCCCGGCTCGAGCCCGGCGACGAAACGCTCGACATCATCCTCCTGCGTGCAGCGGTTCGCTGCACCTGATCCTTCACCTCCCTTGACCCCTTAGGGCTGCTCATGCGCAGACGTCTACGAGTGCTTCGCGTCGGTGCTGGTGGGTTCCTTCTCTGGGGCTGCAGCGACGCTGTGGCACCGGTGCAGACGCATAACTTGGACATCACGGTCCCTTCGTTGGAGCGCGCGCCCGCTGCCTCGTGGGAGTCCGACGACATCGTACCCCCTCCACCGATCCCTGAAGGCGAGATCCCGCCCGAATTCCGCGCCCCCCCGGAGGTCGTGGACTACTCGTTGGATGCTGGCTTCGTACCAGGCGAGGCCTACGGCATCGCGCACATGACCGCGATTGCAGCCCTCCTCGAGCAGACGCTCACCCTCACGGTGCGGACCTCCGACCAGCAGATGGTCAGGACCGAGACGGCTGCAGAGCGGAAGAAGCTGTCGCTGCCATGGCGCCAGGAGTTGACCACCAGTCTGGTGCTTCCAGTCGCTACCGATTGCGGTCTCAACCTGTATGCCGTCGCGATACACCTCGCCGCGCAGGAGTCCTTTATCGGACCTAACCCGGTTCGGTTTACGGAGATCAAGGAGGAGAGCAGGAAATCGGCATCTCAGTCCGAGTGCGCACCGCCCCCGCGCACCGGCGGCGGCGGTGGGGGGGGGAGCACGGTGCAGATCTGCCAGTGGATCGAGTGGACGGACGAAGCGACGGGCGAGTACCAGGGCACCGAGTTCCTGGGCTGCTACACCATTCCGGTAGATAACGCTTGAAGCCCTTCACACCCAACCGGACACGTCGATGATCCGACTCTCCCGCTGCCTCGCTGCTCTTGCCCTGGCACTCGTCGTCTTTTCGCCGGCCCGCGTCGCCGCTCAGAACGAGCGAGCGACTGCGGTCCAGGTGGCGGTGCCTGACTCGTTCCCCTCGCGCGAGGGGCGCATCGTCATCCTGCGCCACGCGTCGAACGCGAAGCGCGACGTGATCCTGCTGCACCGCGACCACGCGACGCCGGAAGCGCTCGTCTCGGCGCTGGCGACGGTGCGGGACCTGCGCCGCCGGTGGCCGCGGCCACCGCGGGACCAGGTCGTCACCATCGCCACCAACACGCCGCACAACCACGATCCGCAGCTCCTGCAGATCGCCGCGGAGCGGCTCGCCGAGCTGCGCTCGCAGCGGGTGTCGCGCATCGGCAACCTGGGCGCGGGGCGGTGGATCGAGATGGCGAACCTCCGGCTGGTGCGGTAGAGCGCGTCTCCGGCGGTGTCCGCCCCCGGTCGGTGGGGACCCCGCGTACCTTGCGTCCCCTCTCCGTTGGCTCCACATTCCGTTCTCCGTTCGTTCCAGGCCATTCCCACACCGGTCGGCGCAATGTCTTTCGACGAGATCGTCCCATTCCTCCCCACGCTGGGAATCTGGGCAGCGCTGACGCTCAGCACGTTCGTGCTGACCCCGTGGGCGGTGCTGGAGTGCCTGATCAAGGAAGCGCCGGTCGGGAACACCAAAATGACCTGGGTGGTCGCGATCATCTTCCTGCCGGTTTTCGGGCCGCTCGCCTACCTGGTCGTGCGGCGCCCTCAAAGGAAGGACGAGCTGGGCCGGTGAGGGAGGGGGCTGCACCGGCGGTACGGACGTAAAGCGAGGGGGGAGCGGCAGACGCCGCTCCCCCCTCGCTTTGTTGGCACCGGCTCCCCGGCAGTCCGGGTGCCGCAGGACGGGCTATCTCGGCCCGGTCGCCACGCCGGCCTTGTCGTACATCTGTAGCTGGCCGGACTGCTTGAGCGCCCAGTACTCGTCCAGCTCCTTCTTGACCACGCCGCGCAGCATCAGCACGCCCAGCATGTTGGGGAACACCATCCCCAGGATCATCAGGTCCCCGAACTCCAGCACGTTCACGGACGTGATGACCGAGCCCAGGAAGGTGAAGGTCAGGAAGAGCGCGCGGTAGATGCCGGAGCTGCGGTCGCCGAAGAGCCACGCCCAGCACCGCTCCCCGTAGTACGACCACGAGATCATGGTGGAGTACGCGAACAGGAACACGGCGAACGACAGCACGAATGGGAAGAACGGGATGGACTCGCCCATCGCGCGCGAGGTGAGCGCCGCGCCCTTGCTCTGCGCCACGAGCTGCGCGTACTCGGGGTTGTTGTACGCCCCGGTGATGACGATCACCAGCGCCGTCATCGTGCAGACGACCACGGTGTCGATGAACGGCTCCAGCAGCGCCACGATCCCCTCGCGCACCGGGTACGCCGTCTTCGCCGCCGAGTGCGCGATGGCGGCCGAGCCGGCGCCCGCCTCGTTCGAGAACGCCGCGCGGCGGAAGCCCGTCACCAGCACGCCGATGAAGCCGCCGTACCCCGCCTCGGGGGTGAAGGCGCCGGAGATGATGGCGCCGAACGCCGCCGGGATGGCGGTGAAGTTCATGATCAGCACCGCCAGCGCCGCCACCACGTACGCGCCGCACATGAGCGGGACGATCTTGTCCGCCACCGAGGCGATGCGCCGGATTCCCCCCACGATCACCAGCCCGACCATCACCGTCATCACCAGGCCGTAGATCCACGGCCTCTCGGCCAGGAACGGCAGCGTCTCCTGCATGGCGTTCAGCGACTGGTTCACCTGGAACGAGTTGCCGCCGCCGATGGAGCCGCCGATGCAGAGCACGCTGAACATCACCGCCAGCGCCATTCCCAGCCGCGGCCAGCCCTTCTCGCGCAGGCCCTTCGACAGGTACTCCATGGCGCCGCCCATGATGCGACCGTCCGGGCGTACCTCGCGGTACTTCTGCCCCAGCGTGCACTCGGCGAACTTGGCGCTCATCCCCAGCAGGCCCGCCACGATCATCCAGAAGGTGGCGCCCGGCCCGCCCACGCTGACCGCGATGGCCACGCCCGCGATGTTGCCCAGCCCCACCGTGGCGGAGAGCGCGGTGGTGAGCGCCTGGAAGTGGCTCACCTCGCCGGAGTCGCCGGGGGCGGTGAACTTGCCGCGCACCACCTGCACGGCGTGCCCGAACGCGCGGAAGTTGATGAAGCGCGTGTACACGGTGAAGAAGACGGCGCCGGTCACCAGCCACAGCACCACCAGCGGCACGGCCACGTTCGCCGGCGCCGGCTGCCCGGCCGCCCGGGCGGCCGCCACGGCCTCGGCGCTGGGGTTGTCCCAGAACACCACGTCGAAGAAGAAGAACGTGGCGATGGCGCCGTTCACCATCCCCATCCCACGGTCCAGCATCCCCATGAACCCGGCCTGCGCCTCCTCCGCGCTGGTGCTGGGCGGTGCCTCGTCGCCGCCGGGGGCGGTCTGGGCCTCGGTCGTGGCGGGACCGTCTGCGGCCGGGGTGGCGCCCGACCCCTGGGAGGACGCGGCGGTGGTGTCCTGCGCGGCGAGCGGGGGCGCGTCCATCGGGAGGAGCGCTGCACCCAGGGCGCACGACAGGACCAGGAGGAAACGGCGGAATCGCATGGGCGGTCCGGGCGAGGGGTGAAGTGCGTCCGGGCGAAAGGGGGCGCGCGGACGCGACGGCGGGAAGGGGGAGGCGGTCCCCCGTTGGAACCTCGGCGCGGCGCGAAAGTTCCCGCGGGGCCGCGACCGCGCGTAACCTTGGGGCACGGAGGCCCGCCGCGCAACGGTCCCGTGGTGCGGCGCCCCGCGCGGAAGGGCCATCCCGACCGCCGGCGCGGCGCGGCGAGGACCCGCCGGAACGTCCGCGAGGGGAGCGGCGGCCGCCGCCCGCCCCGCCGTCCGGCGCGGAACGACGGCCGTGCGTGTGCCCCCCCGCCTGCACGCATCTTGCCGCACCGGCGGCCCGCCGGCGCACCGCTCCAGGTCACGCGGTGGCCGCGACGCACCGCACCCGGACCGGCAAAGGAGCCCTCCGTGGCCGCCCTCGGCACCTCTCCCTACCTGACGCTGCTCCCCGTGCTGGTCACCGCGCTGCTGACGGCGGTGGGGTGGTACGCCACCTACGCGTACGCCAAGCGCCGCGAGGACCGCTCGCGGCGGGTCGAGATCGTGCTGAGGCACCGCGAGCGGCAGATCGAGGAGCTGTACGGTCCGCTCCTGTCCCTCATCGAGCAGGTCTTCAACGTGTGGACGGTGCGCCGGAAGGTGCTGACCGCCGGTGGGCGCGACGACGAGACCAGGCGGCGGATCGAGGACTTCTTCTGGGAGTCGTACTTCCTGCCGCTCCACCAGGAGATCGGCGCGCTCCTCCGCACCAAGCTCTACCTGCTGGAGGGCGGGCGCCTGCCGGAGAGCTTCTCGGCCTACCTGGAGCACGCCACCCAGGAGGCCTGCCAGAAGCGGCTCTGGCGGGAGAAGGGCATCGACACCTCCTCCGTTCCGGGCCTGGAGTGGCCGCCGCGGTTCCATGCCGAGGTACGCGACACGCTGGAGCGCCTGCAGGCGGAGTACCACGCCGGCATCCACCGCGGGGAAGGGCTCCGCATCGCCGCGGCGGAGTGACCCTCCCCCCGCCCCTCCTCTCCCGGCCTCGCCCCTCCCCCCCGCTACGCCTCCGCCGCGCCCGCGGCCAGCGAGACGAACGCCTGCAGCGTGGGCGCCACGGCCTCCCTCCGCCGGCACATGGCGATGGTGGTCCGCCCCTCGTCGGGCGAGAGGGGGCGATAGGCCACGCCGCCCCAGCGCAGCCGCTCGAACGAGGCCGGCACCAGCGACACCCCCAGCCCGGCGTCCACCAGCCCCACGATGGTCAGCCACTCCTGCGCCTCCTGCACCTGCCGCGGCTCGAAGCCGGCGCGGTGGCAGAGGCCGATGACCTGGTCGTAGAGCGTGGGCGCCACGCCGCGCGGGAAGAGGACGAACGGCTCCCGGGCCAGCGCCCCCACCGCCAGCGTCTCGCCCGCCGCCAGCGGATGCCCGGGCGGGAGCGCGGCCACGAACGGCTCGCGGACCACCGGCTCGCAGACCAGCGCGTCGTCGGGCGGCGGCTCGCGCAGGAACCCCACGTCGATCAGCCCGGCGCGGAGGGCGTCCATCTGCGTGGCCGTGGACAGCTCCCGCAGGCGGAGCTCCACCCGCGGGTAGCGGTCGCGGTAGGCGCGGAAGATCCCGGGGACGCGCGTCAGCATGGTGGACGCGGCGAAGCCCACCGTCAGCGTTCCCGCCTCCCCCCGCCCCGCGCGGCGCGCGGCCTCCATCCCCTCCTCCACCTGGCGCAGCGTCCGGTGCGCCGCGGCCAGCAGCGAGCGGCCCGCCTCCGTCAGCGCCACCCGGGGACGCCGCTCCAGCAGCGGGTGCCCCACCAGCGCCTCCAGCCGCGCGACCTGCTGCGACAGCGGCGGCTGCGCCATCCCCAGCCGCGCCGCCGCCCGCCCGAAGTGCAGCTCCTCGGCGACGGCCACGAAGTAGCGCAGGTGGCGCAGCTCGACGCGCTCCAGCACGCGCGGGGAGACGATCGGCGGGTCCGGGGTCATCTGCGTCGCCGGGGAGGGAGAGGACGTCCGTCCGTCGCATCATACCTGAAGCGTATCGGCGACACAAGTTTCTGATATTGGACATATCGGAACGGTCCGGGTACGATTGGTCCAGCCCTCGCGCTCCGCGCCCGGAGCGCGCGCCGTCCCCCCCCCGACCCGGCGTCCGATGTCCCTCGCCCGATTCCTCCCGCTCCTCCTCGTCGCCCTCTCCGCCGCGTCGGCCCCGGCGCAGGGAGGCACGACGCCCCCCTCCCCGGCCGCGCAGACGGTGCGGAGCGTGCGCGCCGCGCCGGCCGCGGGCGCCCTGCGCCTGGACGGCCGCCTGGACGAGCCCGCGTGGGCCACGGCGGAGGCGGCGACGGGCTTCACCGAGAGCTACCCCACCTCGGGCGCCCCCGACCGCCTGGGCACGGAGGCGCGCATCCTGTTCGACGAGTCGGCGCTGTACGTGGGGATGCGGATGGACGACCCGGTGCCGGACTCCATCGCCGGGCAGCTCACCCGGCGCGACGCGGGGGGCTACTCGGACTGGGCGCAGGTGATGATCGACTCGTACCACGACCGGCGCACGGGCTTCGCCTTCGCGGTGAACCCGCGCGGCGTGAAGCGCGACATCTTCCTGTACAACGACCAGAGCGAGGACATCGGCTGGGACGCGGTGTGGGAGGTGGCGGTGAGCGTGGACTCGGCGGGGTGGACGGCGGAGTTCCGCATCCCCTTTTCGCAGCTCCGCTTCGCGAAGGGCGAGCCGGAGGGGGGGCGCGTCTGGGGCCTGCAGCTCTCGCGCGACGTGGCCCGGCGCCAGTCGCGGATGGTGTGGTCGCCGTGGACGCGCGACGACAACGCGTTCGTGGGGCGCTTCGGCGACCTGACCGGGCTGGTGGGCGTCCGCGCCCCGCGGCGGCTGGAGATCCAGCCCTACACCAGCACGCGCCTGACGCACACGCCGGAGCGCCTGGGGAACCCCGGCCGGCCGGAGGGACGCGACGACCCCTTCTTCCGCGAGGCCGAGGTGGGCGCATCGGCGGGCGCGGACGTGAAGGTGGGGCTGCCCTCCGGGCTCACCCTGACGGCCACGCTGAACCCGGACTTCGGACAGGTGGAGGCGGACCCGGCGGTGGTGAACCTCTCCGCCTTCGAGATCCAGCTCCCCGAGAACCGCCCCTTCTTCAACGAGGGGAGCGACATCTTCCGCTTCGGCTCGCTGCTCTCGTACATCTCGCAGGGCACGCCGCAGTTCCTCTACTCGCGGCGGGTGGGCCGCGCGCCGCAGCGCTCGCTGGCCGGCAACTCCGCCCTGAGCTGGACCGACGTGCCCGCGCAGACGACCATCCTGGGCGCCGCCAAGGTGAGCGGGCGCACGGCCGGCGGCTGGTCCGTGGGCCTGCTGGACGCGCTCACGTCCGGCGAGGACGCGCGGGTGCAGTACGCCGACGGCCGGCGCGCCGACGTGGGGGTGGAGCCGCTGACCAACTACCTGGTGGGACGGGCGCGGAAGGACCTGAACGGCGGCCGCACGGTGCTGGGCGGGATCACCACCGCCACGCACCGGGCGCTGCGGGACACCGTCTTCTCCCCCCTGCTGCGGTCGAACGCGTGGACCGCCGGGCTGGACGGCGAGCACACCACGAAGGACCGGCTGTGGTCGGTCAGCGGCTACCTGGCGGGGAGCCGCGTGGGCGGCAGCGAGGCGGCGATCGCGGCCACGCAGCGCTCCAGCGCCCGCTACTTCCAGCGGCTGGACGCGGACCACCTGTCGTACGACTCCACGCGCACCTCGCTGGGCGGGTTGGCGGGCGGCTTCGCCCTGCGGCGGGCGGGGGACTGGCGCGGCTCGCTCTGGTACAGCGCGGTCTCGCCGGGCTTCGAGACCAACGACGCGGGCTTCCTGGGCCGCACCGACCGGCACGCCATGTCCGCGCTCTGGGGCCGCCGCCGCAACAAGCCGGGCCCGGTGTTCCGCGACTGGTTCGTGCGCGCCTTCACCTCGCACGCCTGGAACTTCGGCGGCGACCTGCTGGACGCGAACTACGCCCTGCGGGGCACGGGCACCTTCCGCTCGCTCTGGAACGCCACCGCCACGGTGGAGCACTCCGCCTCCACCCTGGACGACCGCCTGACGCGCAGCGGCCCACTGGTCCGCACGCCGTCGTCGTGGGCGGGCACGCTGTACGTGGGGAGCGACCCGCGCCGCCGGCTGGTGGCGGGCACCGAGGTCTACGCCAGCGAGGACGAGGCCGGCGGGCACTACCGCTACGCGGACCTGTCGCTGACGGGCCGTCCCGCCACGAACGTGCGGGTGAGCGTGGCGCCGGGGGTGGAATGGCTCCGCAGCACCGCGCAGTACGTCCGCACCCGCGCCGACGCGCTGGCCGCGGACACCTACGGGCGACGCTACGTGTTCGCCGACCTGGAGCAGACGACGCTCTCGGTCTCCACGCGCCTGGACTGGACGTTCACGCCCACGCTCTCGCTGCAGCTCTACGCCCGCCCGTACGTCTCGGCCGGGAGCTACGGGGGGTACAAGGAGCTCACGGCGCCGCGGTCGTATTCGTTCGCGGAGTACGGGCGCGACCGCGGCACCATCGAGCTGGGCTCGGCGTGCGGAGCGTCGCAGGACCCGGGGCTCTTCACCGTGGACCCGGACGGCGCGGGCGCGGCTTCGTGCTTCCAGTTCGCGAGGCCGGACTTCAACTTCCGCTCGCTGCGCGGCAACGCGGTGCTGCGGTGGGAGTACCGTCCGGGGTCCACCTTCTTCCTTGTCTGGCAGCAGCAGCGCGAGGGCGCGGAGGAGTACGGGGACTTCGACACCGGGCGCGACCTGGGCGGGATCTTCGACGCGCCGGCGCGCAACGTCCTGCTCCTCAAGGCGACCTACTGGATCGGGCGGTGAGGCCGGATCGACGATCAGGCTCCCGTCTCGCGCCGAAGCAACGTCCTTTCACGCGGAGGCGCGGAGGACGCGGAGACGCGGAGGAAAAGCGGGCGAAGCTCTCCGCGTCTCCCTTCCGTTCTCGTCGCCTGCCGCGCGCGAAGTCCTTCTCGGGAACCGAGCGGGAAGACGAAGGGCCGCGCTCCCGGTGGGGGGGCGCGGCCCTTCTCTTCGCCGGGGCGAGGGCGGGTCAGCCGGCGGCGGCTGCGGCGGGCTCGGCCTGGCGGGGGCGGGGCTGGTCGCGGAAGGTGCCCAGCACGCCGAGCAGGCAGTCCAGGTCGGCGCGGTTGGTGGCGATGCCCACGGAGACGCGGACGCCGCCTACGGGCTTGTCGCTCAGGCACACGGAGAAGCGCTGGAGCGACCAGTCCACCGCGTTGCCTCCCGCGCAGCGCGTGACCTCGTCGCCCGAGTGGCCGAAGGCCGTCTCCGCAGCGCCGGGGTTGCAGAAGTAGCCGGTGCGGATGGAGACGGCCGCCTCGTTCGCGCGCCGCTCCACCTCGCGGAAGTCGACCACCTCGCCGTCGGGGTCCAGCAGGTTGAAGGCGACGGTGCCGCCGCGGCCCTCGGTGCCCCGCGGCCCGTAGACGCGCACCATCGGGGCGCCGTTCGCGTGCCGCATCTCGCCCAGGGCGGAGAGCAGCTCGCCCGTCCGCTTCATCACGTGCGCGTTCACGCGCTCCATCCCCACGCGCTCCAGGAAGTCCAGCCCCCACGGCAGCGCGGCGAGCGCCAGGAAGTTCAGGGTGCCGTCCTCGAAGCCGCGGGCGCGGTCGTGCGGGAGCGTGATCTCGCTGGCCGCGGAGACGAAGCGCACCGTGCCCCCGCCGTGCCAGGGGCGGTGCAGCGCGCGCAGGGCGTCGCAGCGGGCCAGCAGGGCGCCCACGCCGGTGGGGTAGCCGAACATCTTGTAGAACGAGACGCAGGCGAAGTCCGGCCGCGTGGCGCGGAGCGAGAGGCGCGAGGTGGGGACGAAGGCGGCGGCGTCCAGCACCACGGTGTAGCCCATCTCGCGCGCGGTCTCGATCCACCGCAGCGGGTGCTTCACGCCGGAGAAGTTGGACTGCGCGGGGAAGACGAAGAGGTGCGACGCGCCCGGGTCGGCACCGGCCAGGTGCGACTCCAGGTCGTCGATGCGCATCTCCTCGTTCAGCGGCACGTAGCGCACGTCGGCGCCGCGACATCGCGCGAACTCGCGGATCCCGTTGACGGAGTTGTGGTTGTCCGCCGTCAGCACCAGGCGCGAGCCCTCCGCGAACGGAAAGGCCTCGCCCACCAGCTTGAGCGAGTGCGACGCGTTCAGGGTGAACACCACGTCGTACTCGTCGCGGTCCGCGTCGAAGAACTCCAGCACGCGCCGGCGCGCCTCCTCCACCAGGTCCGTGGCGGCCTGCGATGTGGGATTCCGCGAGTGGGGGTTCCCCAGCACGCTTCCCAGCAGCATCTCGCTGTGGGCGCGCACCTGGGACTCGGCGTACAGGCCGCTCCCGGTGTAGTCCAGATAGACCTGGCCGGTGGCGTCCAGACGGCCGAACTCGCGCTCGCGCAGGTCGCGGAACAGGTCGTTCATCGGCGGTGGGGCGCAGGGGCGCCGCTGGGGGAAACGCGGGACGGACGCACCCAATATCGCCACGAAAGGCCGATCGGGCCAGCGGTTGGGGAGCTTCCCCCGCTGTAGTCCTGGGACGGGCCGATGGCGCGGACCGCCGGACCTCGGCTGGTCCAACGTCCGCCGAACACGACGGTGGGTCGCGCGCTCCAGCCCCGTGGCATGGAACTCACAGGGGGAGCGCGGCGGCCTCCCGGCGGCCGCCCGAGGCGACCCTGTCCGGATGGTGGGCGCATGGTCCACCCTTCCTCCCCCGCACCGCAGGACCGATCCGATGCACGGTTGGGTGCCCGTCGAGATCCCGCCCCATCTGCTCCTGACGCTGGACGAGGCGCTCTCGCGTCTCCCCAACGTCGAGCGGAAGGCCGCACGGCGGGTGATGGACCGCGCCCACGACCGCCTGGTCTGGAAGCGGCTTCCGCGCACCGCGGGCGGACGGGGCCGCGGGCCCGCCGGCGCGCGCGTGACGCTGGGGGAGGGGGCGGTGCTCTCCTTCAAGGAGGTCGAGGAGATGTTCGTCCGCGAGTCTCCCCACGACCCGCCGCGCATCACGCCCGAGGGTGCCGCGGTGCTGATCCGCCTCTACCGCGAAGGAGCGTTCGAGCCCCACAAGCCGCGGCTGGGCCGACCGGACCCGGCCGCGCTGAAGGAGTACGCGGACTCGCGGATCGCGCTGGAAGAGCGGGCCCTGGCGGAGAGTGCCGCGGACCTCGAGCGGGCGACCCGGCGGGACCGCTGGATCGCCCACCCCGACGAGGTGCCCCCGGAGGAGCTCACCTTCGACCTCCTGAAGGACATCTTCCGCACCCACCGGAGCCGCGCGCCCGCGGACCAGATGGAGATCGGCGGGGTGCTCGTGCGGAAGGAGGTCCACCATCCGGCGGGACCCGTGAGACGGACGGCGGAGGACCACGTGACGTTCTCGTGGACCGCTCCCGACGGGGAAGCCCACCGGCTCGGCGGCCCGAGCCGATCCGCAGGCGTCCGCCGGGACGATCCCGATGACGACCTCGGCCCGTAACGCGCGTACCCTCCGTCCGAAGCTCCTCCCCACGACGGAGGGGCCGCCCGGCATCCGCCGGACGGCCCCCGCACGCGTCTCCGTCGACGCCCGCTGGAGGGCGTCAGCCCTCCTCCGTCTCCAGCCGCCCGCCCAGGATCTCCGCCAGCGACTGTCCCCGCGCCTTCTCCAGCCTCGCCACGCGCTTCTGGAACTGGCCGAGCGCGAAGTCGGTGAACTCCTCCATCTTCAGCCCGAACGGCACCACCCGGTAGCAGGCGAACAGCTCCCCGACCACGCCCAGGGCGGGGCCGAGCAGCTCGTCCAGCCGCCGCTCGATGGTCGTCCACACCGGGTCGCCGTGCTCCGCCACCAGGCGGGAGAGCAGGAACACGCCGTAGGCGATGTGGCGCGACTCGTCGCGGCGCAGGTGGGTGACCACCTGCTGCATCCCCGGCATGATGCCGTTGCGGCGCAGGAGCTGGTCGTAGGCGTGGTAGCCGGTCTCCGCCAGCACCCCCTCCACGATCATGTTGTACGTCACCGAGGCGCTCGCCTGCGCCTGCGGCGACGCGTCCGTGCGCAGCGCCGCCATGGCCGCGGGAAGCTCCTCGTCGAAGACCCGCAGGTAGGCGGGCGTGTGGTAGCGGGCCAGATCGCCGCCCTCCTCCGCCACCTCGTCCAGGAAGCGGCGGAACGCCTCCACGTGCTTGGCCTCCTCCCACAGGAACGAGGTCAGGTACATCTCCTCCTCCAGCCGCCCCTCGTCCGCCATCACCATCAGCAGGGGGAGCAGGTCGCGCGTCACCGACTCCTCGCCACCCTGGAAGAGCGAGGTGAGGCGCAGGATCACGTCGCGCTCCTCGTCGCTCAGCGCCAGCCAGTCGCGGCGGTCCTGCGTGAAGTCGATGTCGCGCGGGTCCCACGTGCCCAGCTTCTTCGCCTTGTGCCACAGGCGCATGGCGGGGAGCCGGTGGTCGATGCCGCCGGGCGCGGTGGAGCGGAGGAGGGTCACGCGGTCTCCGTGGTAGATGCGGGAGGAGCGGGGAAGACGCCCCCCACCTCGGCCGCGGCGGCCACGATGGCGCGCGCGGAGGCGGTGTGGCGGGCCAGGACGAACAGGGAGCCGCGCACCAGCTTCAGCCTGCCCCCCATCAGCGCGCTCACGGGCTCCAGCTCGCCGCCCAGGATGCGGCGCCAGGTCGGCGGGTCGGCGGACATCACGTAGGGGGCCTCCGCCAGGTCCTCCGCCGTGGCGGCGCGCACCCCGCGGCAGGCGCCGCGGTGCAGGTCCAGGTGGAAGGCGCGGTCCGCCGCGATCCCGTCGGCCGGGGACGCGGTCATCACCAGCACCACGGGCCACTCCCACTCGGCGCCGGCGGCGCGGTAGCCCTCGCTCTGGTTCAGCCGCTCGCAGCACGCGCGGCTCCACTCCTGGGTGAACACCTCCAGCGACATCCAGCCTCCCTTGCGGTCGTGGCGCGGCGGGGCCGCGCGCCCCGGCTTCCACACGCTACCACCGGCCTCCGGCGGCGGCAACGCCCGGCCGCACGGCGCGGAGGGAGGGGGGAAACACGGCGGCCCCGCCCGGACGGATCCGGGCGGGGCCGTGTGCGTCGGCGGGCGGAGCGTGGCTCCGCCCGCCGTGCGTCGTGCGTGCTTACAGGCCGGCGGCGAGCGTGTTGCCCGTGACGGCGCGGTACACGTTCAGGCGCCCGGCGCCGAACTGCGTGTCGTAGCCCGAGGGGCCGATGTCGTCCACGGAGCCCTCCAGTCGGGCGCGGAGCGCCGCGCCGCGCAGGCCGGTCTTGGACGCCACCACGCCGGCCGCGCCCGTCACCTGCGGGGTCGCCATCGAAGTGCCCTGCATCCAGGCGTAGCCGCCGCCCGGCGCCGCCGAGTAGATGCAGCCCTCGGGGGTGGTGTCCGAGTAGCAGTAGCCGCCCGGAGCGGAGATGTCCAGGCCCGGGCCGTAGCTGGAGTAGCCGGCGCGGGTGTCACGCCAGTTGGTGGCGGAGACCGAGATGGCGTTCGGGTCGCAGGCCGGGCAGTCCACCGTGGCCACGTTGCTGTTGCCGGCCGCAGCGATCACCAGGACGTTCTTGCCCGTCGCGTAGGCGATGGCGTCGCGCTCCGCGGTCGACAGCGAACCGCCGCCGATGGAGACGTTCATGGCGACCATGTTCGGCACGTCGGCCGCGGCGCGGATGGCGTTCGCGATGGCCGACGTGGGGCAGCCGCGGCGCCCGCAGACGCGCTGCACGTGCACCTTCACGTTCGCCGTGGCGCCGGTGACGCCCGCCACGCCGACCGTGGCGCCCGCCGACGTGCCGGCGGTGTGCGAGCCGTGCCCGTCCGTGTCGCTGGGGTCGGCGTCGTTGTCGTACCAGTCGCGGCCCACGATCACGCGGCCCGCGAACTCGACGTGCGTCATGTCCACGCCCGTGTCGATGTTGCCCACCACGACCGGCGCGCCGCCCACGGCGATCCCCTCGATGTTGTCCTGGTCGGCGTCCAGGATGGAGCCGTAGGTGGACGGGAGCGGGTTGCCGCCGTTCCTGCCGCTCTTGTACTTCATGCTCAGCCCGCCCGGGTTGAAGAACGCCCACAGGTTCGGGTTGATCGCGCTCGGCTGGCGCAGGTAGTTCGGCTCCGCCCACTCGACGTTCGGATCGCGGGCCAGGCGGGCGGCCTCGGCCCGCTCGTTGCCCGCCTCCACCTGCAGGACGGAGAAGGCCGCGCCGTGCGTGCCGCCCATCCCCATCCGGTCCGCCGCCACGTCCGCGTTTACCCCGGCCCGGAACTTCACCAGGACCTCGCCCTCCACCACCTGCTCCGGCTGGTTCTGCATCGCCACCTCACCGGGACGGCCGAGATCGGTCTCGACGGCCTGCGGAGAGTCGGAGCAGGCGGCCAGGGCTGCGAGAGCCAGGCCGGTCACAGCGGTAGTACGCAAACGGGCCATCGGGATCCTCCAAGGATGAGGAGTCGGTGCCGGACGAACGTCCGGACGAAGGCGCGTCGGACACAGGTGTCCGGCGGGGCGGCACGACCAGAGCGACGGGGAAGAGACCCTGGGGGAGTCCGAGGGGGGACATCGCAGAGGTAGGCTTCCGGTGGCGTGCAGAAAGGCAAGACCGGCGCCAACCGGGCGAAAAAACATAAAGGCGCCTTACCTATACACTTACGCTTCCGGACAGCCGGAGCCGCCCCGCCCGCGCGCACCATTCCGGTGCACCGCGCCGCACCAAACGTTTCGGTCGGGCCCGGACGGCGGGGGCGCCCCCGCCCCACCGATCCCGGACCGCCCTGGCATCCGCGGCGCGATGCGTGTACCGTGGGGAGCGGGAGGGGACGCCGCCTCCGTCCTCCACCGTCGCATCGGACCCCACGACGCACCACCATGCACGCCCGCACCCTGGTCCCCGCCGCCGCGCTGGCCCTGCTCGCCGCCGGCTGCGCCGTCTTCCGCGGCCCGCCCGCGGCGGACGGCGCGCGCGAGGTCGCGCGCCCCGGCCGCGC
>JASLAX010000186.1 GCA_030146875.1 Longimicrobiaceae bacterium | reverse complement strand
CGCCCACCAGGAGAGGGTACGCCATCCCCCGCCGGTGGAGCTCCTGCGCGCAGAGCGGCATCTGCTTGGACGTGGAGACGAGCAGCGCCGAGAGCCCGATGGCGTCGGCCCCCACCTCCTGGGCCTTCTCCAGGATGACGTTCACCGGGACCTGCTTGCCCAGGTCGAACACCGTGTACCCGTTGTTGGTCAGGATGGTGTTCACCAGCGACTTGCCGATGTCGTGCACGTCCCCGTACACGGTGGCCAGCACCACCTTGCCCTTGGTCTGCCCCTCCGCCTTCTCCAGGTACCTCTCCAGCCGCGCCACCGCCTTCTTCATGGCCTCGGCGCTCTGGAGCACGAAGGGCAGGATCAGCTCCCCGGCGCCGAACTTGTCGCCCACCTCCTTCATCGCGGGCAGCAGCACCTCGTTCAGCACCGGCACGGCGCCCAGCTTCTCGACCGCGCGGTCGACCCAGTCCTCGATCCCTTCCTTCTTGCGGTGCAGGATCTTCCAGTGCAGCGCCTCCTCGGGCGTCATCTCCGCCGTGGGGTCCACGGTGGACTCCGTCTCCGTCCCCCGCCCCTCGTAGAAGGCGATGAACTCGGCCAGCGGGTCCAGAGTCTCGGTGCGCCGGTCGAAGATCAGGTCGTCGGCCAGGCGGCGCTCCTCCTCGGGCACCTCGAAGTACGGCTTGACGTGGGCCGGGTTGATGATGGCCGTGTCCAGGCCCGCGCTCACGCAGTGGTGCAGGAACACGGAGTTCAGCACCGCCCGCGCCGCCGGGGAGAGGCCGAAGGAGACGTTGGAGACGCCCAGCGTGGTCAGCACGCCGGGGAGCGCGGCCTTGATCGCGCGGATCCCGTCCAGCGTCTCCACGGCCGAGCGGCGGAACTCCTCGTCGCCCGTGGCCAGCGTGAAGGTGAGGGCGTCGAAGATCAGCGCGTCGGGCGCCAGGCCGAACTCCCCGGTGGCGATGCGGTGGATCTTCCGCGCCGCCTCCAGCTTGGTCTCCGCCGTCTTGCACATCCCCCCCAGGTCGCGGTCGATCGTCAGCGCGATCACCGCCGCCCCGTGGGCCGCCACGGAGGGGAGCACGGCGTCGATGCGCTCGCGGCCGTTCTCCAGGTTGATGGAGTTGACGATGGCGCGCCCCGGCGACTGCTTCAGCGCCGCCTCGATGGTGGGCGCCTCCGTGGAGTCGATGCAGAGCGGCGCCTCCACCCCCTGGGAGAGGAGCTTGACGACCGTGCGCATCTGCCCGTCCTCGTCCGCCCGCTCGGTGAGGGCCACGCAGACGTCCAGCACGTGCGCGCCGCTCTCCGTCTGCTCGCGGGCCACGTCCAGGATGCCGTCGTAGTCGTCCGCCAGCAGCAGGCGCTTCACCTTGCGGGAGCCCTGGGCATTCACCCGCTCGCCGATCATGGTCGGCGCCGGGACCTGCACCAGGTCGGTGGCGCGGATCCCGGAGGAGAGGCGGGGGACGTACGGGACCTCGCGCGCCTTCTGCGGGTGGCCGCCGACCCGCGCGACGAGCTCGCGGATGTGGTCCGGCGTGGTGCCGCAGCACCCGCCCACCACGCCCACGCCCAGCTCCTTCACGAACTCCTCCATCTGGTCCGCGAAGGGCACGGGGAGCATGGGATAGACGGCCACGCCGCCCTCGTTGTGCGGGATCCCGGCGTTGGGGATCACGGAGATGGGCAGGCGGGTGTTCTCGGATAGCCAGCGCACCGGCTGCCGCATGTGCTCGGGGCCGGTGGAGCAGTTGAGGCCCAGGACGTCCACCCGCAGCGACTCCAGCGTCACCATCGCCGCGGCGATGTCGGTGCCCAGCAGCATGCGGCCGGAGGTGTCCAGCGTCACCTGCACCTGGAGCGCCACGGGCCGGCCCGCCTCGGCGATGGCCCGGCGGCACCCGAAGATGGCGGCCTTGACCTCCAGGATGTCCTGCGAGGTCTCGATGAGCAGCACGTCCACGCCGCCCTCGATGAGCGCCGCCGCCTGCTCGGCGAACACCGGCACCAGCTGGTCGAAGGTGATGTTGCCCAGCGTGGGGTCGCTCGCCGAGGGCAGGAACCCGGAGGGCCCGATGGAGCCGGCCACGAAGCGCGGCTTCTCCGGCGTGGCGAAGCGGTCGGCGACGCGGCGCGCCAGCGACGCCGCGGCCACGTTGATCTCGCGCACGCGGTCGGCGAGGCCGTACTCGGCCAGGGTGATCCGGTTGGAGCGGAAGGTGTCCGTCTCCAGCACGTCTGCCCCGGCCTCCAGGTAGGAGGCGTGGATCTCCTCGATGACCTCCGGCTTGGAGATCACCAGGTAGTCGTTGCACCCCTCCAGCTTCTCCCCGCCGAAGTCCGCGGCGCTGAGGTCGTAGCGCTGGATGGAGGTCCCCATGGCGCCGTCGAAGACGACGACGCGCTGCGTGACGGCCTGGAGGTACGGAGACTTGGTCGTGGACATGTGCGCCTGGAAAACGAAAAAGGCCCCGCGACTCTGGAGTGCGGGGCGTTGCATACCGGATCACGAATCCTGCCGGTAATCCAAATCCCGACTCTTTAGCGTTTTTTTTAGGTGGTCGCAAGCGGTCGCGCTCAAATCCATCCACCGTCGCCTCGCGGCGACGGGGACAAGCTACACGACGGGCGTAAACCGCGCAAGGGAGCGGTTCATCCTTCAACCCGGATGCACGGGTGAAACGAATCCCTGGCCCCGCGGCCCGCGCCGGATTAACCTGGGGGCGCAGCGCATGTTTCCCGCCGCGAATCCCACCCTCGCGGCCGGCCGTCCTCCACCCGCCCCAAGGACCGGCAGACCATGACTCACCGGCAGCTCCCCCTCCGCGCCGCGGCGTCCCTCCTCCTCGCGGCGGCGCTGGCCGCGTGCGCGGAGCGCGCCGACTCGCCGCTCTCCCCCGCCCCGCCGCCCCGCGCCGGCGTCGCCGCCACGGCGGTGACCGGCACCATCGTGCTGGCGGGCGGCGGCGCGGAGGGCGACGAGGTGTCGCCCACGTCGCCCTCCGCGCCGCCGCCCGACAGCACGATGGTGCCGGAGACCGCCGCCGCGGTGACGTCCGCGCGGGGCGGCGGGGCGGGGGAGAGCGGCGATCCGGCCTGCTCCGCGCACGCGGCGAGCGCCG
>JASLAX010000184.1 GCA_030146875.1 Longimicrobiaceae bacterium | reverse complement strand
TGGCGCGTCGTCTCCCCCGGCGGCGACGCGGCCTTCCTGAGCCGCGCCCCCCTGCGCCTGCTCCCGCTCGCCCCCGACGTGCGCGCCGCCCTGGCGCTGCTGGGGCTGCAGCGCTGCGGCGAGCTGGCGGACCTGCCGCCGGACGGGGTGGAGCTGCGCCTGGGCGCCGACGGCCTGCACGCGCGCCGCCTGGCGCGCGGCGACGACCCCCGCTGGCCCTTCCGCCCGCCCCCCGCCGACGGGGCCGGGGCCGAGGTGGAGCTGGACTCCCCCGTGGAGACCGCCGAGCCGCTGCGCTTCCTGCTGGCGGGGCTGGTGGCCCAGGTCACCGCCCAGCTCGCCGAGCGGGGACGCATTCCCGCCCGCCTGCGCCTGACCCTGCGCCTGGACCGCGCGGAGGACCGCGTGCGCGAGGTGCGCCCCGCCCGCCCCACCGCCGACCCGCGCGTGCTGGGCGAGCTCTGCCGGCGCATGCTGGAGGAGGAGCCGCTGCCCGGGATGGTCGCCGGGCTGGTGCTGGAGGCGCCCGAGGAGGGCACCGCCCGCGCCGACCAGCTCGACGCCTTCCGCGCCCCCGCCCCCGACCCCGGCGCCCTGCACGGGGCCCTGCTCCCGCTGCTGGCCCGGTGGGGGCCGGGGGCGCTCTCGCGCGCCGCGCGGCAGGGGGCCCACCTCCCGGGCGAGGAGGCCACCTGGGAGGAGCGGGGGTCGGAGGGGATCGCCTCCTTCGCCGCCCTTCCCTCCCCCGCCGTGGACGAGGTGGCGCGGGCCGCGCCCCCCCGCGCCGACCTGCCCCTCTGCCTGCGGCGGCTCCCCGAGCCGGCGGAGCTGCGGGTGGACGCGGACGGCGAGGGGCGCCCCGTGGCGGTGCACCCGCCGCCCAACCTTTTCCGCGACGGGAAGGTGCGGGGTTATCCACCGCGAATGTGGAAAACCCACGGCGAGGGACCGGAGCGGATCTCCGGCGCCTGGTGGGACCGCGCGAGCGCGCGGGAGTACTGGCGGGTGGAGTCGGCGGAGGGGTGGCTGGGGCTGGTCTTTCGCGACGGCGCCAGCGGACGCTGGTTCCTGGACGGGTGGTACGACTGACGACGGAGACTTCCGCACCGGATGCGCCTCCGTTGGGACCCTTCTTCGCAAGTGGTTGTGAACGCAGGAGATTACGTCGAGCTGCACTGTCACAGCGCCTTCTCGCTGGGTGACGGCGCCTCCCTTCCCGAGGCGCTGGCGGCGCGCGCCGCCGCGCTGGGGCACCCCGCGCTGGCGCTCACCGACCACGACGACCTGGGGGGCGCCGTGCGCTTCTCGCGGGCGTGCGCCGGGGCCGGGATCCATCCGGTTCTGGGGGCGGAGCTTACCCTGGCGGGGGGCTCGCACCTCACGCTGCTTGTGGAAAACTCGGCCGGGTGGCGGAACCTGTGCTCCCTCATCACCCTGGGCCGGACGGGTGCCCCGCGGGGCGCTCCGGGGGTGACGCTCGACGCGCTGGCGGAGCGGGCCGGCGGGCTGGTGGCGCTCTCGGGCTGCCCGCGCGGGCGCGTTCCCCGCCTGCTGGCCGAGGGGCGGGGCGGCGAGGCCCGCGCCGAGGCCGGCCGGCTGCGCGACGCCTTCGGCGACCGCTTCCTGGTGGAGGTGTGGGACCACCGCACCCACGACGAGGCGGCCCTGCGCGGAGAGCTGCTGGACCTGGCGGAACGGGTGGGGGCGCCGTGGGTGGTCACCCACGACGTGCACTACGCCGAGGCCGCCGGGCGCGCGGTGCACGACGCGCTCGTCTGCACCCGCCGCGGGGTCACGCTGGACGAGGCGCACCGCCGCGGCCTGCTGCGTCCCTCCGCCGAGTGGTGCCTGCAGCCGGCCGAGGAGATGCTGCGCCGCTGGCGCCACCGGCCGGAAGGGGTGCTCCGCACCCGCGAGGTGGCGGAGCGCTGCGCCTTCCGCCTGGCCGACCTGCCCCCCGTGCGCCCCGCCTACCCCGTGCCGGAGGGGTGGGGCTCGGCGGACGCCTACCTGGAGCACCTGGCCCGCGCGGGGCTGGAGGAGCGCCTGCCGGACCCGCCCGAGGGGCACCGCCGGCAGCTCGAGCACGAGCTGGCCGTGATCCGCGGGCTGGCCATGGCCGACCACTTCCTGGTGGTGTGGGACGTCTGCCGCTTCGCCCGGCAGGCGGGGGTGATGTGCCAGGGGCGCGGCTCCGCCGCCAACTCGCTGGTCTGCTACGCCCTGCGGGTCACCGCCGTGGACCCGGTGAAGGCCGACCTGCTCTTCGAGCGCTTCGTCTCGCCCGAGCGCCCCGAGCCTCCCGACATCGACGTGGACTTCGCCTCGCTCGACGCGCGCGAGCGGGTGCTGCAGTACGTGTACGCGCGCTACGGGCGCGACCACGCCGCCATGGTCTGCACCCACGTGGAGTATCGCGGCCGCTCGGCCCTGCGCGACGCCATGCGCGCCCTGGGCTTCCCGGCAGAGCGGGCCGACTGGCTGGCGAAGCGGCTGGACGGGCACTCGGGCGCGTCGACGGCCGCCGGATGGCTGGAGGCGGGGGAGGGGAAGGCGCTGCGGGCGCTGGGGCTGGACCCGGCGGAGCCGCGCGCCCGCGCCCTGATGCGGCTGGTGGAGGGGCTGGGCGGCATCCCCCGGCACCGCGGCATCCACAGCGGCGGCTTCGTGATCTCCGCCGCGCCCATCTCGCACACGGTGCCGGTGGAGACGGCCTCCATGCCCGGGCGCACGGTGGTGCAGTGGGACAAGGACGACTGCGCCGACGGGGGGATCCCCAAGCTCGACCTGCTGGGGCTGGGGATGCTGCGCCTGCTGGGCGAGTGCGTGGAGCGCGTGCGCCAGTGGCGCGGCGTGGAGGTGGACGTGGGCCGCATTCCCCTGGACGACGCGGCCGTCTACGCGGGGATCACCGCGGCCGACACCGTGGGGCTCTTCCAGATCGAGAGCCGCGCGCAGGCCAACTTCCTCCCCCGGCTCAAGCCCACCGAGTTCTACGACGTGGTCATCACGGTGGGCGCCATCCGCCCCGGCCCCATGCTGGGCGGCCAGGTCAAGGAGATGCTGGCCCGCCGCCGCGGCGAGGTGCCCACCGAGTACCCGCACCCGGACCTGGAGGCGGTGCTGGGGCGCACGCACGGGCTGGCGCTCTTCCAGGAGCAGCTCATGCGCTGCGCCATCGTGGTGAGCGGCTGCTCCGCGGGCGAGGCCGACCGCCTGCGCCGCGCCATGAGCCGCAAGCGCGGCAGCGCGGAGATGCGCGGCGCCACCGACACCATCCGCGAGGGGATGCGCGCCCGCGGGGTGGAGGGCGAGGCGGCGGAGCGGGTGCTGGGATGGCTGGAGGCCTGCGCCTCGTACACCTTCCCCGAGTCGCACGCCATCTCCTTCGCGCTGCTGGCCTACGCCAGCGCCTGGCTGCGCCACCACTACCCGGCGGAGTACCTGGTCTCCATCCTGAACGCCCAGCCCATGGGCTTCTACTCCCCCAGCACGCTGATCCACGACGCCCGCGCCCACGGGGTGGAGGTGCGCCCGGTGGACCTGGCCGCCAGCGCCTGGGACTGCACGCTGGAGGCGCGGCCGGGCTCGCCCGACCCGGCGGTGCGGGTGGGGCTGCGCTACGTGCGCGGGCTGGGGCGCCGCGCCGGGGAGAGGATGAGGACGGCGCTCGCCGACGGCCCCTTCGGCTCCGCGGGCCAGGTGGTGGAGAGGACGGGTGCGGGCGAGGCGGAGCTGCGGGCGCTGGCGGCCGCGGGCGCCTTCCGCACGCTGGTGCCCGGCGGCCCGCGGCAGGCGCTCTGGACGGTGCTGGCGGAGCTGCGCGCCCGCCGCACCGGCGGCCCGCTGGCCCTGGCGCCCGCCGTGGCGGTGGAGGCGAGGCTGCCGGAGATCGCGCCGGCGGAGGGCACCCTGCTGGCCCACCACGCCACCGGCTTCGACCTGGAGGGCCATCCCATGCGCCACCTGCGCGAGCGGCTGTCGTCGCTGGGGGTGCAGTCGGTGGGCGACCTGCGCCGCGCCGGCCGCCGCGGCGGCGAGCGGGTGACCGCCGCCGGGCTGGTGATCGTGCGCCAGCGTCCCGGCACGGCGAAGGGGTTCGTGTTCGTGGGGCTGGAGGACGAGACGGGGCGCCTGGACGTGATCGTCTCGCCCAAGGTCTACGCCCAGGAGCGCGAGACCATCAACACCAACGGCATCCTGGCGGTGCGTGGACGGCTGGGAGTGGAGGACGGCGTGGTCAACCTGCGCGCCGAGCGCTTCTTCCCGCTGCGCCTGGACGAAGCGGCTGAGGTGGTGCGGTCGCACGACTACCACTGAGGTGGGGATCGCCGCTCCCCGTGCGTGCGGCCGGCGACGGATCTGACGCGGAGACGCGGAGAGCGCGGAGACGCGGAGGTTCCGTCGCATCACCGCCTTCCATCACGCGCTGAAGCGACAAGCAACAGGGGTGGAGATCTGGGAGTTCTGGGAGTCGGGGGTTGTGCGATGAGGCCGAGTACGTGGGAGATGGCGCGCCCTCACCCGTCGTTTCTCCGCGTCTCCGCGTCCTCCGCGTCTCCGCGTGGACAAAAGGGAGGCCGGGCGCGGGGCGACGGCCTGCTCGTCGCGCCCTGCCCGGCCGTCTTCCTCCGCGAGCTCCGTGAAACTCCGCGTCCCCTTCATGGACGCGCGGCGCGAGACGTCCGCCCGCTCGTCGAGAAAGCCCCGAAGGTTAGCGGCTCAGCTCCGTCATGTCGTCCCAGACGAGCGACGTGGCCGCGAGGGGGAACGAGGCGAGGTGCTTGGTGCCCTCCCGGTTGAGGACGTGGACCATCCCGGTGTCGCCCTCCACCAGCACCCAGGTGTCGCTGTACGTGCGGCGGCCGTCGGGCAGGTTCACGTTGATCTCCACGGCGCGCTCGGCGCCGTGGCGGCCCTTCATGTCCGAGTAGTTGAGCGGCATGCGGTCGGTCTCCGGTAGGGTGGGGATGGTCTGGATGTCGGGTGCTGCACGCCCATCACGGTGGGGCATGAGGGCGCGGAGCGCCAGGGGCGCACGCGGCGCGGCCGCCGTCCCGCGAGGGGCGGCGGCCGCTGCTTCGAGATCCCCGCGAAGGGCCCGACGGCTGCCTCAGCGCGGGGGAGACGGGATCAGCTCGCCGTACACGCGCTCGATCGTCTCGGTCGGCACGTCGTACATGCGGGCGATGTAGCCGAAGGTGACGCCGTCGTCGCGCAGGTCGCGCAGCCGGTCGGCGGCAAGGCGCAGCATCAGGAGCGTCCGGGCCTCGGCGGCCGGGTCGCGCTCATCCGACGGACGGGTACGCGGGCGCGCGGCATCGGCCGGCACGAGACGCGGTCCTCCGACTTCCAACGCCCTTCCGAGAGAGGCTTCCGCTCCGCGAATCATCCTGTCCTCCGATGCCCTTTTGGGTCCGTCCGTGGGGGGAACATCCAACGCAGAACGCGTGCCGGGCGCGGCACGGGGTTTCGTCCTTCGCGCGGCGTGCATACATTCCGGCGCCCATCCCCCGAAGCCGCACGAAGGAAGCATGACCGAGACCACCTGCCCGGGCTGCGGACGCGCCGCCGCGGGCCGTTTCTGCCCCGACTGCGGGGTCGCGCTGGACGCCGAGTGCCGCGAGTGCGGGAACCGCATTCCCGCCGGCGGACGCTTCTGCAACGAGTGCGGGGCCCCCGCGTCGGCCGGGGCCGCCGTGGCACGGCCGGGCCGCGGCGCATCGGTGCTACCGTGGGCCGTGGCCGGGGCCGCCATCGCCGCGCTGGCCGTGGTCCTGATCCTCCCCCGAATGGGCGGCGGGGACGACGAGCCCGGGCAGGGCACGCCGCCGTTCGCGCAGGCGCCCGCCGCCGGGCCGGCCACCGGGCCCGCCGCGGGCCCGCCGGGCGACGCGCGGAGCGTGGACCTGTCCACCATGACCCCGCGCGAGCAGGCCGACCGCCTGTTCAACCGGGTGATGCAGAACCTCTCCCAGGGCGACACGGCCGGCGCGCGCACCTTCCTGCCCATGGCCATCGCCGCCTACGGCCGCGTGGAGACGCTGGACCTGGACGGCCGCTACCACCTGGCCGTGCTGCAGCTCGTGGGCGCCGACGCCGCGTCCGCCCGCGCCCAGGCCGACACCATCCTGCGCCAGGACGCCAGGCACCTGTTCGGCCTGTTCACCGCCGCGCAGGCGGAGGGCGCCCTGGGGAACAAGGCCGCGTCCGTCGACCTCTACGAGCGCTTCGTGGCCGCCTACGACTCGGAGTCGAAGAGCAGCCGCCCGGAGTACCAGGACCACCGCACCGCCCTGCCGCCCATGAAGGAAGAGGCGGAGCGCGTCCTCGCCGGCCGCTGAGCCTGGAATACGCCGAAAAAGGGGCCCGGCCGCGCGATGCGGCCGGGCCCCTCCTCGTCTCCTCATCTTCCGGAGCCGACGTCCGCCGCCCTCAGCGCAGGACGCCGCGCCAGCGCGAGGGGTCGGCCGCGTGGCCGGGGAAGACGCCGTCCATCTTCCCGGCGCCCAGGTGGCGCGAGGCGACCTCGGCGAAGACGTCGCGGAAGTCGGTGGTCATCCGCAGGTCGCGGCCCTCCCAGAGCTGCTCGCGCTCCAGCCCCGGCCACTCGCCGTGGACCTTCCCGCCCGCCACGCTCCCCCCCAGCAGCAGCATGCAGTTGGCGTGGCCGTGATCCGTCCCGCCGCTGCCGTTCTCGGCCACGGTGCGGCCGAACTCGGACATGGTCAGGATCACCACGTCCTCCATCCGCTCCCCCAGGTCGTCGTGCAGCGCGCGGATCCCCTGCGCCATCTCGCGCAGGCGGCGGGCGAGCTGGCCCTCCGCCCCGCCCTGGGCCACGTGCGTGTCCCACCCGCCCAGGTCGGCGAAGGCCACCTCCACCCCCACGTCGGCCTTCACGAGCTGCGCGATCTGCCGCAGCGAGCGCCCGAACTCGCCGGCCGGGTACTCCACCCCGTCGCGCGGGCGGTAGCGGGAGGGGTCCACGCGCCGCAGGATGGCCGCCGCCTCCAGCCCGTCGTCGGCCGCGCCGGCCACCGCGTCGCCGCCGTCGGTGCGGTAGAGGCGGGAGAAGGCGTCGGAGAGGGACTGGTCGCGCCCGCCGCCCACGCCGAAGCGGTCCAGGTCCGCGACGGCGAGCGACGGGTGCCTGCCGCGCAGGGCCAGAGGGAGCGCGGCGCCCATCCCCACGCCGCGCAGCGCCGCCCGGCCGCCGGAGACCAGCCCGGCCTGGCCGACGGCGTGGTCGGCCGCGTGCGCCCGGGCGTCGGCCAGGGTGCGGCCGTCGCAGCCGTCGCAGCAGGTGGCGCCCAGCAGGCGGTTCAGCCACCCGTCGCGGGCGCGTCCGCTGGGGTCCGCCGTCTCCATCACGTCCTGCGCCTCGAAGTGCGAGCGCGTGGGGTGGGGGGAGCCGGCGGCGTGCACGATCGCCATCTCCCGCCGCGCCCACAGCTCGTGGAGGGGACGCATGGAGGGATGCAGGCCGAAGAAGCCGTCCAGCTCCAGCGCGCCCCCCGCCCGCCCCGGTGCGCCGATGGCGATGGAGCGGCGCGAGGCCCCGTACGCTCGGTCGCCGAAGGGCACCACCATGCTCAACCCATCGGCCGCGCCGCGCTGGAAGATGCAGATCAGCGTCTTCTTGCGCGCGGCGGCGGTGGTCTGCGCCATTGCCGTCCGCGCGACCAGCTCCGGGGGCAGGCCCATCGCCAGCAGCGACAGGGCGCCCCGGCGGATGAAGACGCGCCGGTCGATGGGCTCCATGGTCCGGGCTCCTATCGCTTCTGGAACTGCGGCGACCCCAGGGCGAGCCCCAGGGCGCGCGCGGCGGCCTGCCGCGGGGTGAGTCCCGGCTGCTCGGCCAGGTCGGCGCGGATGGCCGCCACCAGCTCCGGCGCGCTGCGCCCCGGCAGCACGGCGGCGACGGCCGCGGACGCGGGGTCGGGTCCCACCACCGCCGCCGGACGGACGCCCGGCATCCGCCCGGAAGCCAGGGCCAGGGCGAAGTTCATCCGCCCCAGCATCGCCCCCGCGTTGGTCCACTCCTCCGACGACGCCGGGTAGCCCGTGGGCGCCGTGGCGGCGAAGGGCACGTGGCCGAAGCCGCGCAGCGCCTGCACCAGCGCCTGGGGCCGGCCCACCTCGGCCCCCGTGGCGCGCCGGGCGCTGGCCACGAACTCGAAGGGCGTCTTCACCTTCGCCTCCGCCGGGCGGGCGCCGTACATCTCCGGGGAAAGGAAGAGGGCGCGCGTCACCTCGCGCAGGTCGCCGCCCGTGCGCAGGAAGACGGCGGCCAGCCGGTCGACCACCTCCTGGGGCGGGTCGTCGGCCACGAAGCGCTCCGCCAGCTTGCGGGCCACGTGGCGCGCCGTGGCCGGGTGCGTGGCCAGCAGGTGAAGCACCTCGCGCCCCTCCCCCTCTCCGGTGCCCCGCAGCCGCCGGCCGAGCACGGTCTTCTCCCCGGCGTCGTGCTGCGCGGCGCGGAAGACGAAGCGGGGGTCGCGGCCTCCCCCGCCCGAGCGCCGCGCGTCGATCGTCCACCCGGTGAACGCGCGGGCCACGGATACGACGTCCGCCTGCGTGTAGCCGCCGTCCACCCCCAGGGTGTGCAGCTCCATCAGCTCGCGGGCGTAGTTCTCGTTGATTCCGCGGCTGCGGCGCGGCGGCCCCGGCATCTCGTCCGACGAGAGCAGGGCGGCGCGGCGGGGGGTGACGCGCCCCTGGCGCACCATCGCCTCGCGGCGCTCCGGCGTCATGGCCCGCCAGCGGCGGCGGGCTCGGGCGATGCGGTCCCGCTCCGCGCCTCCGGCCGTGGAGTCCGGCGCCACGCTCCCCGCGTTGTCCAGGTACACCAGCATCGCCGGGTGCCGGGCGCTGGCGGCCAGCATGTCCTCGAACCGGCCGAACACGTGGGGGCGGATGGCGCTGCGCTCGTAGTCGCCCACCAGCCAGCGGTCCTCCGCCTTGCCGAAGAAGACGTTGAAGTGGTTGAACCAGAAGTCCGCCATCACCTCCTGGAGCTGCCGCTCGGAGTGAACGGCCCGCGCCAGCCGGGCCCCAGCCAGGTCCAGCAGGATGCGCTGCGGCCCCTGCTGCCCCGCCATCCTCCGCCGCTCGGCGCTCCCGGACGGCGCGCCGCCCTCCCTCCCCATCCACGGCGTGGACGTCGAGTCCGCGCGGGGGCGCCGGCGGCGGGCGGCCTGCGGCGGAGGGTAGTGGCGGTAGAGCTCGGCGACGGGCATGGAGGCGGCGGGGAAGGCCGCCAGCCGGGCGTCCAGGCCCGCGTCCGCGATGCGCTCCGGGTGGAGCTGCCGCTCCAGCCAGCGCTCCGGCCCCTCGCGCAGCACGGCGGAGAGGTCCTCCGGCCGCGCCCCCCAGGTGGCGCGGGAGAGGAGGCGCAGGGCGCGCGCGGTGTCCGCGGGCGCGCCTCGCTCCACCAGCGTCGGCTGCGGCGAGGCGAGGGAGGGCCGGACGTCGCCGGGGACCGCGCCCGCCGTCAGGCCGCAGGCGCCCAGCAGCACGGCGGCGGCCCGCCCGCGGGTCCCCCCGATCGTCATCCGCCGGCTCGTCTTCCCTCGCATCGCCATCCTCCACGCGCTCGTGTGTCCGCCGGCGGGTGCCGCGGCTCTCCTCACGCTTCGTACACCGGCCGTGCGTCCCGCGTTGGGCGGGGGTCGGACGCGCAGCCGGCGGGGCGTTCTCCCGCCGGTCGGGGCCCCCGGGGGCGCGCGAGGGAACCCGGCGGGCGTCCGGGGGAGTACCACATACACGCAGGACGTCCCCCACCGCGAGGTCCCCATGCACGCCCGCACCCTGCTGGTCCCGCTCCTCCTGCTCGCCTGCGCCGCCCCGCTCGGCGCCCAGGGCATCCTGGTTCCCGGCTGCCGCGACTGCCGTCCCCCGCCCAACCGCCCGCTCCCCCGCGCGCTGCCGGTGGAGTCGGTGACGCTGGAGACGCGCATCCAGGGGCAGGTCGCCACCACGCACGTCACCCAGGTCTTCCGCAACGAGACGGGGATGGTGCTGGAGGGCACCTACTTCTTCCCCATCCCGTCGGAGGCCTCCATAACCCAGTTCGCCATCTGGGACGGCGACCGGCGGCTGGAGGGCGAGGTGCGCTCGCGGGAGGAGGCGCGGCGGATCTACGACGCCATCGTGCGCCGCCAGCGCGACCCGGGGCTGCTGGAGTATGCGGGCGAGAACCTGTTCCAGGCCAGCATCTTTCCCATCCCCGCGCGGGGGACCAAGAAGCTGGAGCTCACCTACACGCAGGTGCTGCGGGCGGACGGGGGCACGGTGGCCTACCGCTACCCGCTGGGCGTGGGGCGCAACGCCTCGCCGGTGGAGCGCTTCTCCGGCCGGGTGAGCGTGCGGGCGGAGAGCCGGCTGGGCGCCGTGTACTCCCCCACGCACGGTATCGACGTGCGCCGCGGCGACGCACCGCGCCCCTGCACGCCCGGCGCGCGCTGCGCCACGCGGGGAACGGTGCCCGGCGGCGAGGCCACGGTGAGCTTCGAGACGCGCCGCGGCGAGGAGCGGCGCGACTTCCAGCTCTTCTACACCCCCGCGCAGGGCGAGGTGGGGCTCACCCTGCTCACCCACCGCGAGCCGGGGAAGGAG
Source organism: Longimicrobiaceae bacterium (assembly GCA_030146875.1). GTDB lineage: Bacteria > Gemmatimonadota > Gemmatimonadetes > Longimicrobiales > Longimicrobiaceae > JASLAX01. The sequence continues at coordinate 1,041 of JASLAX010000184.1, read as the reverse complement.
GGCTACTTCCTGCTCCTGCTCTCCCCCGACGACCCGCGCACCCAGCGCGAGCACCCGGCGCGCGACGTGGTGTACGTGCTGGACACCTCCGGGTCCATGAACGACGAGGGGAAGATCGACAAGGCCAAGCGCGCCCTCACCTTCGGCCTGCGCGGGCTGGGCCCCCGCGACCGCTTCAACGTGGTCGCCTTCGCCGGCGAGGCGCGGCTGATGGAGACGGGGCTGATCGCCGCGGACCGGGCCGGGGTGCGGCGCGGGATCGAGTTCGTGGAGGGGCTGCGGGCCACCGGGGGCACCAACATCGACGAGGCGCTCACCACGGCGCTGCGCCAGCTCGACGCGCGCGGCGACCGCCCGCGCCAGCTCGTCTTCCTGACGGACGGCCTGCCCACCGTGGGCGAGACGGACCCGGACCGCATCCTGGCGAACGCGGTGCGCGCGCGGCGGGCGCCGGTGCGCCTCTTCTCGTTCGGCGTGGGGTACGACGTGAACACCCGCCTGCTGGACCGCATGGCGGCCGAGAACGGGGGCACGGCGGAGTACGTGGAGCCGCAGGAGGACCTGGAGGTGAAGGTCTCCTCGTTCTTCGACAAGGTGAACCACCCCGTGCTCACCGACCTGCGCCTGGACCTGGGCGGGGTGCGCACCGAGCGCACCTACCCGCGGAGCCTTCCCGACCTGTTCCGCGGCTCGCAGCTCGCCCTGGTGGGGCGCTACACCAACGAGCGCGACCTGCGCGACGTGACCCTGCGCCTGTCGGGACGCGCCTCTCCGGCGCGCGAGGTGATGTCGTACTCCGGCCTGCGCTTCCCCCTGCGCGAGGACCGCAACGAGTTCCTCCCCCGCCTGTGGGCCACCAGGCGCGTGGGCTGGCTGATGGAGGAGATCCGCACCCGTGGCGAGAGCCGCGAGCTGCGCGACGAGGTGGTGGAGCTGGGCACGCGCTACGGGATCGTGACGCCGTACACCTCATACCTGGCGCTGGAGCCGGGGGCGCAGGTGGGCGACGCGGGCGGCCGGCGCCCGGGCACCCCGCGGCCG
>JASLAX010000047.1 GCA_030146875.1 Longimicrobiaceae bacterium | reverse complement strand
AGCACGTTGCCGTGCGCGTCCGGCGTGCGCGTCCGCGCCACCGCGTCCCAGGCGCCCACGTCGTCCCAGGCAAAGGTGGCGCGGACCACGCCCACGCGGTCCGACCGCTCCAGCAGCGCCTCGTCGATGGAGATGGTGGGCGCCACGCGGAAGAACTCCTCCGTGGCGCCCTCGCGCAGCAGGGGCACCAGCTCCCGGAACTCCGGCGCGTGGCGCTCCAGCCCGTCCAGCAGGTCGGCCACGCGCCAGACGAAGAGCCCCGTGTTCCACAGGTACACGCCCGAGGCCAGGTACCCCTCCGCCGTCTCGCGGTCCGGCTTCTCCACGAACTCGGCCACCGCGTTCCCCGGCTCCGGGTGCGTGTCGGCTTCCAGCGCCTCCAGCGGCGGGCCCAGCTTCACGTAGCCGTACCCCGTCTCGGGCCGCGTGGGCGGCGCGCCGATGGTGAACAGGCGGCGGTGGCCGGACGCCAGCCGCGCCGCGCGCGCGATCAGCGCCCGGAACGCCTCGGGGGGGTGGATCACGTGGTCGGCGTGCAGCGACACCATCACCGCGTCGGGGTCGCGGCGCTCCAGCTCGGCGGCGGCCCAGGCCAGCACGGGCGCCGTTCCCGCCGCGCGCGGCTCCAGCAGCAGGTTGCCGGGCCCCAGCTCGGGGAGCACGGACAGGATGGCGCCTGCCAGGTGGCCGCCGGTCAGGATGCGCAGGCGCTCGGACGGGATCAGCGGGACGATGCGGTCCACCGTGTCGCGCACCAGCGGGCGCTCCGAGGCCAGCGGCAGGAGCTGCTTGGGGTGGGACGGGGTGCTCACCGGCCAGAAGCGCGAGCCCACGCCGCCGGCCAGGATCACCGTCCAGAGGTGCGGGTCAGGCGAAGAGCTCATCGACCCTCGCCAGCAGCTTCTTGGGGGAGAAGGGCTTGGTGAAGAAGTCCGTCGCGCCCAGCTCCATGGCCTGGCGGCGGTCGGCGTCCTGGCCCTTGGCGGTCAGGATGATCACGGGCGTCTCACGGTGGCGCGGCAGGCGGCGCATCTCGGCCAGCACCTCCAGCCCGCTCGCGTACGGCATCATGATGTCCAGCAGGACCAGGTCGATGGGCTCTTCGCCCTCCAGCAGGTCCAGCGCCGCGCGGCCGTCTCCCACCAGGGTCACCTGGTAGGGGCCCTGCTCCAGCTTGAGCTGGATGATGCGGCCGATGTGCGGCTCGTCGTCGGCGACGAGGACGCGGTGGACGGGGGCGTCGGAGCTCATGCGGGCGGGGCGAAGCGGGGTCAGACCAGGCCCGCGAGCCGCTCCCGGCCGTCGGCCAGGTGGCGGAGCAGCGGCGCGAAGCCCAGCCCCGGGCGCATCAGCACGGCCAGCAGGATCTCGGCGGAGAGGACGGAGACCACGGCCACGCCGCGCTCCATGCGCAGCACCACGGTGTCGGCCGGGCCGGCGCCGGCCGCGTCGCCCAGCGCCGAGGCCGACGAGGCGATCCCCGGCACCATGGCCGAGACCGTCTCGGCGTCGAGCGCACCGTGCCCCGCGCGCTGGATGAGGAGCCCGTCGCGGCCCAGGACCAGGACGTGCTCCACCCCGTCGTGGGCGAGGATCGCGTCGAGCGCCGTGTCGAGCTCGGACATTGCCGTTCTTCTCCGGGTGGGGAAGCGATTCGGAAAGGTGGGGTCAACGTACCCGGGGCCCCTGGCGAAGTCAACCCCGCGGCCTTGACGCGATCCCCCCGTGCGGACTAGTGTTAGGCCGGCATCCGCCGCGCCGGATGCCTTCATTTTTTCCCGTGTCTTTGCACCAAACAGATGACCGACTCCAAGCGGACCGACCCCCTGCGCCGCAGCCTCCTGGCCGCGCTGCTCCTCGCCTCCCCGCTGCTCGCCGCCCTGGGCGGCTGCGACGACCCGTTCGGCAGCGAGGACGCCGTCCTGGCCCGCGACACGGTGACGCTGACGGCGCCCAGCGCCGAGACCAGCGCGGCTCCGTCGGCCCTGGACATCACGGCGGGGAACCTCACCCGCTTCCCCGAGCAGATCCTGGACGCGCGGTCCTGGGACGTGGCCCTGCGGCTGGAGGGCGGGACCTTCCGCCTCCTCCCCTCGCCCAGCGCCGCCGGGCGCCGGGGCGGCGCGATCAGCGGCCCGCAGCCGCGCGCCTTCGACGACTTGGACCAGGCCACCCGCTCGCGCTCGGCGTACGGGGACACGGCGGTGACGCTGCAGGTGGGCTCCGCGTACCTGCTGCGCTCGCGCCAGTACAACGACCCGATCCTGGGCGCCGGGTGCGTGCGCTACGCCAAGCTGCGCGCGGTGGAGCTGAACGTCGCCGAGCGCGAGGCGCGCATCGACGTGGTGAGCAACATCCAGTGCGACGACGTGCGCCTGGTGGAGGACTGACCGCGGCATGCTCGACATCCGGCTGATCCGGCAGGACCCCGACGCCGTCCGCGCCCGTCTGGCCGTCCGCGGCCCCGGGGCGGACGGCGGCGCCGTGGACGCCTTGCTGGCCCTGGACGGCGAGCGCCGCGCCCTGATCGGGGAGGGCGACGAGCTGAAGGCGCGCCGCAACGCCGTCTCCCAGCAGGTGGGCGAGCGGAAGAAGGCGAAGCAGGACGCCGACGACCTGATCGCCGAGATGCGCACGACCAACGACCGCATCCGCGAGATCGACGGCCGCCTGCGCGAGGTGGAGGAGGAGATGGACGCCATCCTCCTGCGCGTTCCCAACCTGCCGCACGAGAGCGTGCCCGGGGGGGGCGAGGAGGCCAACGCCGTGGTCCGCCAGTGGGGCGAGCCGCGCGAGACGCCGTTCGCGCCGCGGCCGCACTGGGAGCTCGCCGCCGAGCTGGGGATGCTGGACCTGGCGGCGGGCGCGAGGATCTCCGGGAGCGGCTTCCCCGTCCTGCGCGGGCCGGGCGCCCGGCTGCAGCGGGGGCTGATCAACTTCATGCTGGACCTGCACACCCGCGAGCACGGGTACGTGGAGGTGGACACGCCGTTCCTGGTCTCGCGCGCGGCCATGACGGGAACCTCGCAGCTCCCCAAGTTCGAGGACGACGCCTACCGCATCGAGAGCGACGACCTCTTCCTGATCCCCACCGCCGAGGTCCCGGTCACCAACCTCCACCGGGACGAGATGGTGGACGGCGCGCGCCTCCCCATCGCCTACACCGCGTACTCCCCCTGCTTCCGCCGCGAGGCCGGGGCGGCGGGGAAGGACACCCGCGGCCTGCTGCGCCTGCACCAGTTCGACAAGGTCGAGATGGTGCGCTTCGAGCGCCCGGAGGCGTCGGACGAGGCGCTGGAGCGGCTCACCGGGCACGCGGAGCGCGTCCTGCAGCTCCTGGGGCTGCCGTACCGGGTCCTGCTGCTGGCCGGCGGCGACCTGGGCTTCGGGAGCACCAAGACGTACGACCTGGAGGTATGGGCGCCCGGGGTGGGGAAGTGGCTGGAGGTGTCGAGCAGCTCCAACTACCGCGACTTCCAGGCGCGCCGCGCGGGCATCCGCTTTCGCCCCGAGCCCGGCGCGAAGCCAGAGTTCGTGCACACGCTGAACGCCTCGGGGCTGGCCCTGCCGCGCACCGTGATCGCGGTGATCGAGAACGGGCAGCGCGAGGACGGGTCCGTGGAGGTGCCGGAGGTGCTCCGCCCCTACGTGGGGATGGACGTCATCGCGGCGCCCGCGGCGTGATGCCGTCCGCCGGCCCGCCGGTAGCGGCGTGAACCGCCGCCACTGGCCGACCGCGCTGGGGCTGCTGGCGGCGGCGACGCTCGGGTGGTACCTGCTCTACAACCAGTTCCTGATCCGCGCCATGCGGCGGGACGCGGTGGTGCACTCCCGCATCTACGTCCGCATCCTGGCCGGGCTCAACGACCCGTCCGACAACGCCCCCCTCCAGACGCTCCTCGACCTCTCGGGCGAGGTCCAGCGCCTCGGCATCCCCATCGTCATCGCCGACGACCAGGGGATCCCCGCCTACACCAGCAACCTTCCCTTCGAGGCGGACCTGAGCCGCCCCCGGGACGCCGCTCGCGTGCGGGACTACGTACGCACGCTGGCGCGCCGGAACGACCCCATCCACGAGCCCGGCCTGGGCACCATCTACTTCGGCGACCCGCCCACCGTGCAACGGCTGCGGTGGATCCCGTGGCTGCAGGTGGGCGCCATGACCGGGCTGCTGATCGCCGCCGCCTGGATGATCCGCCACAACCAGCGCACCGAGCGCGAGCGGATCTGGGCGGCCATGGCGCGCGAGTCGGCGCACCAGATGGCCACGCCCCTCTCGTCCCTGGCCGGGTGGGTCGAGATCCTGCGCCTCCCTCCGGAGGAGCGCGAGGACATGGCGTCGCTCCCCGCGGTGGCCGCCGAGATGGAGGCGGACCTGGAGCGGCTGGAGAAGGTGGCGCGGCGTTTCGAGTGGATCGGCCGGCCCGTGCAGAGGGACGCGGTGGACGTGCGGACCATGCTGCGCCTGCTGGAGCGCTACGTGCGCGTGCGCCTGCCGCAGCTGGGGCGCAGCGTGGAGATGGAGGTGGACGTGGCCGAGGAGCTTCCGCCGGTCCTGGGCAACGGGATCCTGCTGGAGTGGGCGATCGAGAACCTGATCAAGAACGCGCTGGACGCGCTGGCCGGCTCCGGCGGCACCATCTGCATCACCGCCGACATGCACGACGACCGGCGCGTGGAGCTGCGCGTGATCGACGACGGCCCGGGCGTGGCCCCCGCCGTCCGGTCTACGCTGTTCGACCCCGGCGTCTCCACCAAGAAGAAGGGGTGGGGCGTGGGTCTCTCGCTCGCCCGCCGCATCGTGGAGGACGTGCACTCCGGCCGGCTCTTCCTGGCCCCCACGGAGAAGGGCGCCACCTTCGTGATGCTCCTTCCCGTCGCCCCGCCCACCGCCCCCGAGCCCGTCTCCCGCCGCCTGATCGGCGCCGCGGCGATGGCGGCCGCGCGGGCGCGTGGCGCGGGCACGGGCGCGGGGCCGGGGGAGCACGGGCCGTCCACCACGGCTTCGGAGCAGGGACCTTCCACCTGACGGGGGACGGGGCTGCTTCCGTCGTGGGGCCCTTGCCCGGCGCGCTCGGTCGGCGGAGGTGCGGTTTCCTCTGCACCCGTCGGAGCCCGCCACCGTCTCCTGCATCACGCATCATCGACCCCCCCGGCCGTCGAGGGCGGGCGTTTTCCATCGCTCAGAGACCCCTACCGATCCATGCCCTCCGATCCATGGCGTTCGACCTCTCCCACCTGAACCCCGAGCAGCGCGAGGCCGCCGCCCACTTCGAGGGGCCCCTGCTGGTGCTGGCGGGGGCGGGCTCGGGAAAGACGCGCGTGCTCACCACCCGCATCGCGCGGCTGGTGGACGAGGAGGGCGTGGACCCGCGGCACCTCCTCGCCCTGACCTTCACCAACAAGGCCGCCGGCGAGATGCGGGAGCGCGTGCGCCAGAGCCTGGGGCGCGAGCCGGCGGGGATGTGGATCGGGACCTTCCACGCCATCGGCGCCCGCATCCTGCGCCGCGACGCCGTCCGGCTGGGGTGGACGCCGTCGTTCCTGGTCTACGACGCCGACGACGCCGAGGGCCTGGTCAAGCGCATCATCCGCGACGACCTGCAGCTCGACGTCAAGCGCTGGGCGCCGCGCGCCGTCCACTCCGCCATCTCCTCCGCCAAGAATGAGCTCACCAGCCCGCAGGCGTACGCCGAGGCCGCGTCCGACCCGTACGAGCGCGTGGTGGCCGACGTCTACGGCCGCTACCAGACGGCGCTCAAGAACGCCAACGCCTTCGACTTCGACGACCTGCTGGTGAAGCCCGTCGAGCTGCTCCTCACGCACCCCGCCGTGCGCGAGCGGTACGTGGAGCGCTTCCGCTTCCTGCTGGTGGACGAGTACCAGGACACCAACCGCGCGCAGTACGTCTTCCTGAAGCTGCTGGCCCGGGAGCACGGCAACCTGTTCGTGGTGGGGGACGACGACCAGTCCATCTACGGATGGCGCGGCGCCGACATCCGCAACATCCTGGAGTTCGAGAAGGACTTCCCGGACGCGAAGGTGGTGCGCCTGGAGCAGAACTACCGCTCCACGGGGCGCATCCTGGACGCCGCCAACCGCGTGATCGCCCAGAACGTCCGGCGCAAGGGGAAGACGCTCCGCACCGACGCGGCGGCGGGCGAGATGCTCACCCTGCTGGAGTCCGCCGACGAGGCCGACGAGGCGCGCTGGGTCTCGCAGGAGATCCGCGTGCGGATGCAGGACGACGCCTCGCTCACGCTGCGCGACTTCGTCGTCCTGTATCGCACCAACGCGCAGTCGCGCGCGATGGAGGAGGCGCTGCGGCGAGAGGCCATGCCGTACCGCGTGATCGGCGGCACGCGCTTCTACGAGCGCCGCGAGATCAAGGATGCCCTGGCGTACCTCCGACTCGTGGCCAACCCCGCGGCGGACGAGGCGTTCCTGCGCATCGTGAACGTGCCCCGGCGCGGGATCGGCGACACGTCCGTGGCGCGGCTGGCGGAGCACGCCCGCCGCCGCGGGATCCCCCTGCTCGCCGCGGCGGCGGAGGTGGAGAACGTTCCCGAGATCCGCGGCGCCGCGTCCCGGGGCCTGGCCGAGCTGGCTGGCATCCTCCAGAAGCACGCCGCCCTGGCCGCGCTGCCGGACGTGCCGCTGGAGGAGCTCCTGCGCGGGATCGTGAACGAGTCCGGGCTGGTGCAGGCGCTGGTGGACGAGGGGCCCGACGGCGAGGACCGCATCCGCAACCTGGACGAGCTGGTGGCGGGCGCGGCGGACCTGCGGGAGCGGATCGAGGAGAACGACGCGGAGCTGCTCGCCGAGATGGAGGAGGCGGGCGAGGACTCGCCGCGGCCCCTGGACCTGTTCCTGAGCCACGTCTCCCTCGTCGCCGACATCGACCAGCACGACCCCCAGGCCGACGCCGTGTCGCTGATGACGCTGCACAACGCCAAGGGGCTGGAGTTCCCCTTCGTCTTCGTGGCGGGGATGGAGGACGGCCTGTTCCCCATGGCGCGCGCCCTGGAGGAGCCGGAGCAGCTCGAGGAGGAGCGCCGGCTCTTCTACGTCGGCATCACGCGCGCGGAGCGGAAGCTCTACCTCACGTTCGCCAAGCGGCGCCGGCGGGGGGGGCAGTACATGGACTGCATCGCCTCCTCGTTCCTGGAGGGCGTTCCCTCCGAGCTGGTGGAACCGAGGCGGACCCCGTCCGTCGAGGAGCGCTTCACGTCCTATCGCCCCTGGAAGGCGCAGGGAGGCGGGTCACGGGGGGGCGGAGGGTCCTTCGGCGGCTTCGGCTCGCTGGGCTACTCCGAGGGGCGCACCCGGCGCGAGCGGCTCGGGCTGGCCGGTCCCCCCAGGCCGACGGCGGGGGACGAGGACGACAGCTACCAGGTCGACTACAGCGACTCGCAGGACTCGCCGTCGCTGGTGAAGGGCGGGCGCGTCCGCCACCCCACGTTCGGCTCGGGGAAGGTGGTGGAGATCTCCGGGACCGGCGGGGACGTGAAGGCCACCATCGAGTTCGACGGCGTGGGGCGGAAGACGGTGATGCTGCGCTACGCCAACCTGGAGCGCGACTGGGACTGACGTCCGCTGGCCGACGGCGACGCGCCGTCGTCGAGGAGAGCGCGAAGACGCGGAGGACGTGGAGATCTCTCTCCGCGTCCTCCGCGTCTTCTTCTTCCGACTTCGTCCAAGGCCCTCCCGCCGTCTGGCGACGGCGGAGGGGGCGCTACTTGTCCAGCCAGCGCCGGTCGGACGCCGAGATGCCGCGGCGCGAGTCGCCGCGCTTCACCAGCTTCAGGATCACCCACCCGGCCAGGACCAGGGGAAGGACCTTGATAGCCAGGGCGAGCACGCTCGTCACCACGCCGAAGACCAGTCCGAGCACCGCCATCACCACCGTGAAGAGGATCACGGCGGCGATGCCGATTCCGAGCAGAAGGAGCAGGGTCGCGATCATCGCGTCCTCCGGGTGTGCGTCAGTCGATCCAGTCGATGTCGATCGAGCCGATGGCGGCGTCGATGTCGATGCTCAGCTTGTGCGGCGCCTCGCTCCAGTTGCGCGAGTACCAGGCGTCGCCGCGCTTCACCAGCCCCCCCGAGTCGAACGAGGCCAGGAAGGAGCTCTTCGTGACGCGCACCCCCAGCCCGCGGGGCAGGCGCAGGGTGAGCGAGCCCACCCCCATGTCCACCTTCGCGGTGGCGTCGCGCGTCCAGGTCCCGCCGAAGTCCAGCACCGTCTCTCCCATCCCGCCGTCGAACTCGAAGCGCGCGGCCCGCGTGTTCCCCAGCCCGGCCACCCGCAGCGACGCCGCGCCCGCCTCCATCTTCACCTCTTCCGCCGCCACGCGGTTCGCCGAGCCGAAGCTCACGCGCGTCTCGCTGGCGCCGGTGGAGAGGTGGACCCGGCGCAGGGACATGCCGCCCAGCTCCAGGTCCGCCTCGCCCGCGCCGAACTCCAGGCGCAGGTCGGTGGGCAGGTCCGGGTTCAGCGACACCGTGGCGCGCTGTCCGCTGGATACCCGGCGCGCGCCCCGGCGGTCCCGCCCGTCCATCCCCAGCCGCAGCCTTCCCGACGCCCGGTCGTACCTCGTCACCGGGCGGAACTGGTCCTCGTCGTAGCGCATCTCGAAGCGGTACAGCATGCCGGCGCGGGCGGGCTCCACCCGCAGCGTGCCGGCGCCGTACTCCACCGATACGTCCAGCGCGCGCTCCCCCGCCACCTGCCGCGCCGAGGACACCGAGCGCCAGTTCTGCGCCGCCAGCGGCGACGCGGCCAGGGTCAGCGCCACCGCGGCCGCCAGGGCCCGCGCGGAGCGGCCGTCAGACATGGGTCCCGGTGCCCGCGGGCTCGTCGTCGAAGAGCGGGTCGCGGTCGAAGACGGGGTCGAAGGGGAGCGGCGCCACCGGCGGGCGCGTTCCGAAGCGCGTGTAGACCACCGCGCCGGCGCCCACGATGGCCGCCACCCAGAGCAGCATCCCGGAGAAGAACTCCAGCGCGTCGCCCAGCATGCCGGGCACGCCCATCATGCGCAGGGCGTTGGCGGCCAGGAGCGGCGCCACCAGCACGGCCAAGCCCGTGAAGACGTACGCGTAGGCGTTGCGCCGGCGCGGGTCGGTGCCGGGGCGCTGCTCGGCGGTCTTCTCGCCGATGGCGTGCGCCACCGCCACCACACCGAACGCCGCCGCCGCCACCACCGCCACAGGGTAGAGCGGCGCGGCGACCAGCAGGAGCGGGATGCCGATGATGGTGGCCACCAGGATCACGACCATCACCACGAAGGCCGGCACCACCAGCACGCTGGCGGCCAGGCCGATGGCGCCCACCCGCACGGTGGCGCCGCGGATGGACTCGCTCACGGTGCGGAGCTGCGGAAGGCCGTAGAAGACCAGCGCCCCGCCCACCAGCGCCAGCACGCCGCCCAGGACCAGGGTGGAGAAGAGGCCGTTGGCGCCGTCGCCGAACCAGCCGCGGACGCGCGCCGCGGCGGCCGCGTTGGTGCCGGTGGGGGTGTTGGCGCCTACCAGGTCGTCGGCGCGCATCTCGCCGCCCACGCTTCCCTCGTTCGTGATCCTGCCGCCCACCACGCGGGCGTCGCCGCCGATGCTGCCGCGGTTGACCAGCGAGCCGTGCGAGATCCGCACGTGCCCTCCGATCTTTCCGCCGGGCGCGACGGTCAGGTCGCCGGCGCCCAGCGACACGTCGCCGGTCACGGTGCCCAGCACGGTCATGTGGCCGCGCATGACCACGGCGCGGCCCTCGATCACCTCGCCGCGGGCCACGGTCAGGTCCCCGTTCACCACCACGCGGTCGCCCGTGCGGCGGGGCGCCAGCGACTCGGCGGTGGGCGGCTCCAGGGTGTCCTGCGCGCGGACCCCCGTCGCCGGCCCGGCGGTCAGGCCGGCGGCGAGGAACAGGCCTGTGAGCAGCTTCAGACGGTCAGTTCGCATGGGTCACTCCCCCCTGAGGGGTGCGGAGAAGACGGAAGAGCGCCCACCCGGAGGTGGGGATCGCGACTGCGAGCGCCAGGGCCGCCGCGGAGAGCGACCCGCCGGGGATCGAGAGAAGCCGGACCAGCACCTCGCCGGCCTGGTCGAACAGCCCGCTGCGGATGGTCGCCTCGGCGGCGCTCACCACCAGCGACCAGACCTGGTCCCGCAGCCACGAGTTGCCGGCGCTGGTGAGCGAGTCGGCGGTGACCAGCGGGTGGGACAGGATCCAGGCCATCAGCGCGGTGACCGGGGCCAGCGGCGCCAGCGCGGCGCCCCCCAGCATCATCCAGCCGCGCCGCGTCCTGGGGAGCCAGCGGCGCGCCCGGGCCTGGGCCGCGGCCGGCTGCGGCAGGACCACCCGCGACATCACCGCCTCGGCGAACGTCTCCGAGGGGGAGAAGCGCGGGAGCGCCGCCAGCGCGGCCAGCACCGACCGGGAGGCCTCCAGCTCCGCCGTGCACCGCCCGCACGAACGCAGGTGCGCCTCGGCCTGCGACCTCTCGTGGTGCGAGAGGCCGTCCTCGGCCAGGAGCTCCAGCATCCAGGGCGGCAGGTGGTCGTTGGTCTCGTGCACGGCTCTTCGTCCGTTCGGGGTTGGTTCGTTGCTGCAGGACCCTACGAGTCCCGCGACCGATCGGTTTCAGCGGCGCCGCCGCCGGGGCTCAGGCCTGGACGCGCAGGTGGGACAGGCCCCCCTGCAGCTCCTTGCGCGCGCGATGGATGTACGTCTTCACCGTGCCCAGGGGCAGCGCCATGATCTCGGCGATCTCCTCGTAGGCGTGCCCCTCCACGTGCCGCAGCAGGATCGCCGTGCGGTACTCGGGGCGCAGCCGGCCGATGGCCGCCTCGATCTCGCTCCCCAGCTCCTTGGCCTCCAGCAGCTGCTCGGCGTTCGGGTCTCCGCTCTCCACCGTGATGGTGGTGGCCTCCACCTCGTCGCTCGTCTCGGCATACCGCGAGCCGTCCAGCGAGACGGTCTTCGGCTCCTTCTTGCGGATGGCGTCGATGGTCAGGTTGGTGGCGATCTTGAAGATCCAGCTGGAGAACTTGTACTTGGGGTCGTAGCGGTCGATGTGCGTGAACACGCGCACGAACGTCTCCTGCGACAGGTCCTCGGCCTGCTCGCGGTCGCGCACCATACGGTACACGAGCGAGAACACCGGACGCTGGTAGCGGCCGAGCAGCTCCCTGTAGGCGCGCTCGCTGCCCTGCTGGGCGCGTGCGACGAGTTCGTGATCGGTGATCTCGGTGGCGTTCAATGACGGCGCTTGGTCGAGTTCGCTTCCCGGGGAAGGGTACGCGAGGGGCTGGGGCGAAGTTTCAGGAGGGCCGCGGAGCCTTGCTCGGGGCGGGGGGGGCGGGGTAGCTTTCCCGCGCCCAAATCTAACGCGAGACAGCGACTTCACGCGATGCCCAACGCCGCCCCGACGCCTACGGTCCTTCCGCCCGCGGAGGAGAAGGCCGCCCACGTCCGGCGGATGTTCTCCTCCATCGCGCCGCGCTACGACCTGCTGAACCACGTCCTGTCGCTCAACGTGGACCGGCTGTGGCGCCGGTGGGCGGTGAACCGCCTGGGGTGGGAGCGCGCGCCCGCGGGCACCTACCTGGACAACTGCGCGGGCACGCTGGACCTGGCGGTGGAGCTGGCCCGCCGCCCCGGCTTCGGCGGCCGCGTGGTGGGGAGCGACTTCACCTACGCCATGCTGGACCACGGCCGCGGCAAGGTCGCCGCCGTGCCCGTGGAGCCCGTCTGCGCCGACGCGCTGAGCCTTCCGTACCCGGACGCGGCGTTCGACGGGTCGACCGTGGGCTTCGGGGTGCGCAACCTTGCGGACCTGGACGCCGGCCTCCGCGAGTCGGCCCGCGTCCTGAAGCCCGGCGCGCGCCTGGTGATCCTGGAGTTCACCACCCCCGGATGGCAGCCCTTCCGCGGCCTCTACCTCTTCTACTTCACGCGTCTCCTGCCCCTGGTGGGGAAGATGGTGTCCAAGCACTCCTCCGCCTACACCTACCTGCCGGAGTCCGTCCTGCGCTTCCCCGAGCCGCCGGAGCTGGCCGCACGGATGGAGCGCGCGGGCTTCGCGGAGGTGGGGTGGAAGGCGCTCTCCGGCGGCATCGCCGCCCTGCACTGGGGGACGCGGCGGTGACGCGGCTCTTCGAGGTGCTGGGCGTGGGGCTGTTCCTGACCTTCGCGGCGTGCTGCATCTCCTCGGCGCTGCTGCAGGTGCTGGCCTGGACGCGGCACGCGCGCGAGGGCGAGCACGCGTCGCTCAAGGCGCTGTGGAAGCCGGAGGGGCACTTCGACGCCGTGGGCCTCCGCCAGATCCTGCTCGCCCGAAAGCTCCTGCAGGTGGGGCTGGTGGCGTACCTCTCCTACGGGCTCGCCATCGTGCTGGCGCGCTCGCTCCGGTGAACGCGAGACGATGACCTTCCAGAACCTGCGCGAGTTCCTGCGCTGGCTCGAGCGCACCGGGCAGCTCGTGCGCGTGCGCCACCCCGTCTCCGTGGACCTGGAGATGGCGGAGATCGCCGACCGCACCATGAAGCTCCCCGGCGGCGGCCCGGCGCTGCTCTTCGAGAAGCCCGTGCTGGCCGACGGCTCGATCGGCGACATCCCCGTGGCCATCAACATCTTCGGCTCGTGGCGGCGGATGTCGGCGGCGCTGGGGGTGCAGGACCTGGAGGAGCACGCCAGGCGGATCGCGGACCTGATCAAGCCCGAGATCCCCAAGGGCCTGTGGGGGAAGATGGCGATGCTCCCCAAGCTGGCGGAGCTGACCAAGGTGCCGCCGCGCCCCTACCGCGGTCGCCCCCCCTGCCAGGAGGTGGTGCTGCGCGAGGGCGAGTTCGACCTGCGCCGCCTGCCGGTGCTGAAGACCTGGCCGCTCGACGGCGGGCCATTCATCACCATGCCCATGGTGTTCACGCGCGACCCCGACGGCGGGCCGCAGAACATGGGCATGTACCGCATGCAGGTCTACGGGCCCGACTCCACCGGCATGCACTGGCAGCAGCACAAGGGCGGCGCCGGCCACTGGCGCGCCTGGAAGCGCGGCCCCGGGGGGCGGATGCCCGTCGTCGTCGCGCTCGGCGGCGACCCGGCCACCATGTACACGCCGACCGCGCCGCTGCCGCCGGGGATCGACGAGTTCCTGTTCGGCGGCTTCCTGCGGCGCGAGCCCGTCTACACCTGCCAGGCGCTCACCGCGGACCTCACCATCCCCGCCGAGGCCGAGATCGTGCTGGAGGGGTACGTGGACACCGGCGAGGAGCTCTCGGTGGAGGGCCCGTTCGGCGACCACACGGGCTTCTACACGCTGGAGGACCTGTACCCCACCTTCCGCGTGACCACGGTGACGATGCGGCGCGAGCCCGTGTACCCCGCCACGCTGGTGGGCCGCCCCCCGGTGGAGGACGTGTACCTGGGCGGCGCCACGGAGCGGATCTTCCTTCCCCTGGCGCGGCTGACGATGCCGGAGATCGTGGACTACCACATGCCACCCGAGGGCGTGTTCCACAACCTGGTCTTCGTCTCCATCCGCAAGGAGTACCCGGGCCACGCCTTCAAGGTGATGAACGGCCTGTGGGGGATGGGGCTGATGTCGCTGGCGAAGGTGATCGTGGTGGTGGACGACGTGATCGACGTGCAGAACGTGCGGGAGGCGTGGTGGTACGCGCTCGCCAACATCGACCCCGAGCGCGACGTGCGCTTCACCAAGGGGCCGGTGGACGACCTGGACCACGCGTCGCAGATCCCGTCGTTCGGCAGCAAGATGGGGATCGACGCCACGCGGAAGTGGCCGGAGGAGGGGTTCACCCGTCCCTGGCCCGAGATGATCGAGATGGACGAGGAGGTGGTGGCGAAGGTGGACCGCCTCTGGAGCCGGCTGGGGATCGCCCCGCTGCCGGAATGAGGCGACGATCTGACGATGAAGACTCTCGTTGTCCAAGCTGTCGTCTCCGCGGTCATCGGGATCTTCAGCGGTTGGTGGGCAGGACGCCTCGGTGTTAAACGGGCACTCCAGCAGAAACGCGACGAGCGTGCTTTCGAACGGCGGCTCGATTGGTACGAGCGAGCGATCCGGGCGATCTCTGCCCACGGCGCTGCAGTGAATCGGGTAGTTGTCGCCGCCCGTCAGGAGCTTGCTGCGAGTTATCAAGAGCAGGTCATCGATGAAATGTTGGCTGCACAACCGGCTATGCTTGACGTCATTCACGATGTGCTCATGTACGCTACACCGGAGTCGGCACAGATCCTTCTTGCATTGGCGAATCAGAGCAACACGCTTCTAAGGCCCGCCTGGAAAGATCCTTCCAACAAAACGCTTGGGGCCGAGTTGAACGTGGAGAATTTAGAGAGATATGCGGAGCTTGCAGGTACTGTCAGCGCACGTCTCTCATCGGAACTACGGCAATATTTGGGTTTGGAGGCGCTTGCGCAGTCTCCGGCCTCAGTGTGGAGTCGCGTCCGTTCCGCGCTCGAGGCGGTGAAAGGTTTAAGGAACTAGAGTGTTCAGAACATGAGTGTTGTCACAGAAGGGCAGACGCTGGACGGGCGGGGGCGGCTGGTGGACTACGCCAACCTGGTCAAGCTGCCGCACACGGTGTTCGCCCTGCCGTTCGCGCTGGTGGGGGCCACGCTGGCGTCGTACCGCTTCCCGGTGCACCCGGCGGACGTGGTGCTGATCCTGACGGCGTTCACCTCGGCGCGGTTCGCGGCGATGGGCTTCAACCGGATCGTGGACCGCGCCATCGACGGAAAGAACCCGCGCACGCGGATGCGCGAGATCCCCGCGGGCAGGCTGAGCGTGCGCGAGGCGGCGGCGTCGGTCGTAGCGGCCAGCGCGGTGTTCCTGCTCTGCGCGGGGCTGCTCAACTCGCTCTGCCTGGTCCTGGCGCCCTTCGCCCTGGGGTGGATCTTCTTCTACTCCTATACCAAGCGCTTCACGCGCTGGGCGCACCTGGTGCTGGGCTTCTCGCTCGCCATCGCGCCGGTGGGGGCGTACCTGGCGATCGCAGGGCGGTGGAGCGAGCCGCCGGCGGCGCTGGGCGCCCTGGCCGGCGCGGTGCTCTGCTGGGTGGCCGGGTTCGACATCCTGTACTCGATGCAGGACATCGACTTCGACCGGGCGGAGGGGCTGCACTCGGTGCCCGCGGCGCTCGGCGCGGGCGGGGCTCTCCTCGTGTCGCGCGTCCTGCACCTCCTCTCCGCCGCCCTCTTCGTCGCCCTGGGCCTCCTGGTCCCCGAGGTGGGCGTGGCGTACTGGACCGCCGTGGCGTTGATCGCGGGGATGCTGGCGTACGAGCAGAGCCTGGTGCGGGCGGACGACCTGTCGAAGATCGACGCGGCCTTCTTCACCATCAACGGCGTGATCTCGGTCCTCTTCTTCCTGATCGTGCTGGGGGAGCGGATCTTCGCTTGACGACGCGCGCCGACGCACCCGTCACGCTGGGGATCACCGGGGCCTCGGGCGCCCCGTACGCGGTGCGCCTGCTGCGCGCCTTCGCGGAGACGGGCACGCCGCTGCGCCTGGTGGTCTCCACCTACGGGTGGCGGCTGCTGGAGGAGGAGTCGGGGATCGACGGGCTGGAGGCGCTGCAGGCGGCGACGGGCGACTGGTCGCGGGTGGAGATGTACGACGCGCTGGACCGCGGCGCCACGCCCGCCTCCGGCTCCGCACCGTCGCGCGGGATGGTGGTCTGCCCCTGCTCGATGGGAACGCTGGCCTCCATCGCCGCCGGCACGTCGCGCAACCTGGTGGAGCGCGCGGCCGACGTCGCGCTGAAGGAGCGGCGCCCGCTGATCCTGGTCCCGCGCGAGACGCCGCTCTCGCTCGTCCACCTGGAGAACATGACCCGCCTCACGCGGGCCGGGGCCACGATCATGCCCGCAGCGCCCGGCTTCTACCACCGGCCGAAGTGCATCGACGACATGGTGGACTTCGTGGTCGGACGCATCCTGGACCACCTGGGCGTGGAGCACGGGATCGGACGGAGGTGGCGGAGCGGGGAGCAGCCGGCGTCGACCTGATCTCACGCTGTCCGAAGGGCGGCGGGCGTCACGCGGAGGCGCGGAGAACGCGGAGTGGGGAGGCGGGATTCCTCGTCGCCCCGGCAGAGCCTGTGAGGCGGGTTGAGAGGAGAAGGGCGCCGTGGCGGCTCGCCGTCGTCCGCGCCAGCGAAACCAACGCGGCGTGTGTCAGGGGAGGTGGGGATGCGGGTCGGGATCGTGTCGGACACCCACGGGATGCTGCGGGCCGAGGTGTTCGAGGTGCTGGCCGGCGTCGACCACCTGCTGCACGCGGGCGACGTGGGGCCGGCGGAGCTGCTGGCGGAGCTGGAGGCGATCGCGCCGCTCACCGTCGTGTGGGGGAACACCGACGGCTTCGACGTCCGCGAGCGCACGACGGGGATCGCGGAGGTGGAGCTGGACGGGGTGCGCGTCGTGGTCCTGCACGGACACCAGCTCGGCTCGCCCAGCCCGGGGCGCGCCGCGGCGGCGTATCCCGAGGCGGGGCTCGTGGTCTACGGCCACTCGCACCGGCCGGAGATCCAGCGCGTGGGCCCGGTGCTGGCGGTGAACCCCGGGAGCGCGGGGGCCGTGCGCTTCTCCCTCCCCACCACCGTGGCCATCGCGGAGGTCCAGGGCGGCCGGGTGGACGCGCGGCTGATCCACCTGGACCCCACGCGCCGCTGAGGCGCATCCCTTCGTTCGAAGTCCCGGCCTCGTCCGAGGCATTCCGATCCCGGGGTCCTCCCGGTCCTTCCTCCCCCGATTCGAGACACCGATGAGAGCGATCTCGTGGGCCGCGCTGGGTATGGGCGCGTCTCTCCTCGCCGCCCCCGCGGCGGCGCAGACCTTCCCGGGCACGCCCGACCCCGTCCTGCAGCGCATCTGGACCGAGGGCACCGAGCGCTCGCAGGTCGAGCGGCTGCTGCAGGTGCTCTCCGATTCGCTGGGGCCGCGCCTCACCGGCTCGCCGGGGATGCTGGCGGCCAACGACTGGGTGGTCTCCACCTACGGCTCGTGGGGCATCCCCGCCCGCAAGGAGCAGTACGGCACCTGGCGCGGGTGGCGCCGCGGGATCACGCACGTGGACCTGCTCGAGCCGCGCGTCCGCACGCTGGAGGGCCAGATGCTGGCCTGGTCGCCGGGGACGAACGGCCCCGTCACCGGCCCCGCAATCGCGCTCCCCGAGGTGGCGGGCGCGGCGGAGTTCGCGGCGTGGCTCCCCAGCGTCCGCGGCAAGTTCGTCCTGACCAGCATGCCCCAGCCCACCTGCCGTCCCGACGACAACTGGGAGAAGTGGGCGCTGCCGGAGTCGCTCGAGCGCATGAAGCGCGAGCGCGCGGCGGCGGCGCAGGCGTGGCAGCGGCGCATCGCCAACACCGGCGTCAGCGCGCGCGACCTGCCGCGGCGGCTGGAGCAGGCGGGCGCGCTGGGCGTCGTCACCTCGCTGTGGTCGCAGGGATGGGGCGTGCAGAAGGTCTTCAACGGGCGCACCGAGACGGTGCCGTCCATCGACCTGAGCTGCGAGGACTACGGCCTGGTCTTCCGCCTGGCGAAGAACGGCCAGGGGCCGGTGCTGCGCCTGGACGCGCAGTCGCAGAACCTGGGCGAGGTGCCCGTCTTCAACACCATCGGCGAGATCCGCGGCCGCCAGCGGCCCAACGAGTACGTGGTGCTCTCGGCGCACTTCGACTCGTGGGACGGGTCGTCGGGGTCGACGGACAACGGCACGGGCACCACGGTGATGATGGAGGCCATGCGCATCCTGAAGGCCGTGTACCCCAACCCGCGCCGTACCATCCTCGTGGGACACTGGAGCGGCGAGGAGCAGGGGCTCAACGGCTCGCGCGCCTTCGTGAAGGACCACCCGCAGATCGTGTCGGGCGTGCAGGTGGTGCTGAACCAGGACAACGGCACCGGGCGCGTCACCAACATCGGCATGCAGGGCTTCACGCGGGTGCTGCCGTACTTCCAGCGGTGGCTGGGGGCGATCCCCACGGACATCTCGAAGCACATCCGGACGGACGGGCCGGGGCTGCCCAGCGGGGGTGGGAGCGACCACGCGGCGTTCGTCTGCGCGGGGGCGCCGGGGTTCATGCTCTCGTCGTTGAGCTGGGACTACGGCACCTACACCTGGCACACCAACCGCGACACGTACGACAAGGTCTCGTTCGACGACGTGCGGAGCAACGCGCTGCTCGTGGCCATGCTGGCGTACCTGGCGTCCGAGGAGCCGCAGAGGATCCCGCGCGACCGCCTGACGGCGCTGCCGAACAACCCGCAGACGGGGCAGCCGCGCGCGTGGCCGACCTGCACCGATGCGGCGCGCAACACGGGGCAGAGCACGCGGTAGCGCCGGCGCCGTCCGACCGGCCGTCGGGCGACCGCGGTGGCGGCGACGGTGTGCGACCGACGGCAGGAAGGGCGGGGAGGCTTCGGCCTCCCCGCCCTCCCGTGTTCGCCGGTTGGAGCACGTGTGAAGGCCGCCCCCTCACCGGCGACCCAAGTCGCAACGACGTCGCGAAGTCCGCCCGCGAGGACTGGCCTGCCGACGGGCGTGCCGCGGGTGCGTCCCCGGGACCGGTTCACGCTCGGGCCGTGAGGGCGGGGGCCGCGGCCTTCGGTCGGTGTGCAGAGGGCGGTGCAAACGACGCGAGGCCGCCCCGTGGGGACGGCCTCGCTTCATCGTACCGACCTCCCGTCAGGGAGTGGTGTCGGGGGCTTCCTCTTGCGGGCCCGACTTCGTGGTGTCGCGCTGCTGGTAGGCCTGGATCAGCGAGTCCGTCTGCGCGGCCGCCCGGACGGCGGTCGAGTCGGTCTCCGCGGCGGCGCCGCCGATTCCGCGCAGGGTGACGATCGCGACCTCGGGCGGGTGGCCCAGGCGCACGGGCACGAAGGAGAAGCCCACGCCGCAGGTGACGAAGAGCGTGGCGCCGCGCACGCGGTAGATGCGCTCGACCCCCGGGGTGCGGACGTCGGGAAGGACCTCGCTGTTGAGCCAGCTCAAGCGCGGGGTCCCGGGGACCTCCACCTGTCCGCAGAAGGTGTGGCCGGCCAGCACCGCCGGGAACTTGCCCGTGGGGAGCGTGGCCGCCGCCGCGGGCATGTGCGTGAGGAGCAGCACGGTGGATGGCGCCCCCGTGATGCCGCCCAGGATCTCCGCCCGGCGCCAGTCGGGACGGCGCGCCAGCAGCGGCTCGGTGCCGGCGATGTAGGCCGTGTCGTCGTTGCGGACGAACCGGCCGCGTTCGTTGCGCAGCACCACCACGCCAGCGCGGGCGAGCGCCTGCGTCGCGCGAGCGGCCAGCGTGTCGTTGGTCGCGTCCAGGTCCTCCATGGTGTCGCCGTTGCCCAGCACCGCGAACACCCTCCGGCCGCGGAGCGGGGCGAGCACCCGGTCCAGCGCGGCGTAGTCGCCGCCCCGGACCACGTAGTCGCCCAGCAGCACGATCAGATCGGGGCGCTCGGCGACCGCCCGCCGGACGGCTGCGGCGGCGACCTTCTCGTTGTCGGGCCAGAGGCCGATCTGGAAGTCCGACAGCGCGGCGATGCGCATCCCCTCCCAGCCCGCGGGAAGGTCCGCCACCTGGATCTCGATCAGCACCGTGCGCACGATGGCCTCGGCGGAGGCCCCGTAGAGCGTGTCCTTCCCCAGCTCGACGGAGTCGGCGGGGATGGCGGCGCGGGCCTCGCGGGCGGAGTCCCGGCCGCAGGCGGCGAGCGATACGGCGAGCAGGAAAGGCGCGAGGGAGCGAAGGCTCCGCATGGGTGTCGGCTCCGTGGGTCGGGCGGCTGGGTGACGGCTGCGCGAATCGGGGGCAACGCCCGTGCCACCTCACCGGGCCCGCACGCGATCCGCAGCCCGCCGTAGGCCGCGAAGGCCGGGGGAGGAAGGGCGTCCTCCCTCTCCCGGCCGGGGGAGGGGCTACGCCACCGCCTCCATGCGGAGGTGGATGGGCGTGGGGTTCGCCAGGTTGTCGCTCACGGGGCAGCGCGCCTCCACGCCGCTCCGGAGCTTCGCGATCTCGTCCTCCCCGGCGGTGCTCTTCACCCGGATCCGCACCTCGAGCGACTGGTACCCGGCGCGCACCTCCAGGTCGGTGCCCGCGAACCTGGCGGGGTCCAGCGAGCCGCGGACGGTGATCTCCGTGCCCTCCACGGGGATCCCCATCTCCCGCGCGATGAACCAGGTCATGTAGTTCAGGCAGCCGGCGTGGGCGGCCAGGATGAAGTCCAGCGGGCTGGGCGCGCCGTTCCTGCCGCCGAGCTCCGGCGGCTCGTCCATGAAGATGCGAAAGGCGTGCACGTCGGTGGTGCTGCGGGCCATGCTGTCGCCCGTGGTGTGGACGGCGGCGGTGTACATCTGCTTCGTGCTCACGGATCGTCTCCCGGGTGGTGTGGGTGCGATGTGGTCCCGTGCGCCGGTCCGTGGGCGGCGTCCGGGGGAAGGGCGTCAGGCGCTGCGGGAGAGCGGCGCCGCGCCGGGGGGTGCGGTGCGCTCGATCTCGGCGGGGTTCGCGCGGAACCAGCGGGAGATCAGGAGGATCTCGTCCACCTGGTGCCTGGCCACCAGGGTGCCCGTGGCCTCGGGGCGGCCGAAGTGCTCCGCCTCCAGGCCGGCCAGGCGGGCGCGCTCGGCGGCGCTCCGCGGGGCGGGAACGGCCGCGCGGATGGTGCCGCGGCGCACCAGGTACACGCGGTCGTCCCCGGCGCACCCCGGGACCGTGTAGACGAAGGTGAGGGAGTCCAGCGCCTCGCGCAGCTTGCCGAACTCCTCGCGCAGGCTCTCCAGCCGCCGCATGCGGTCGCGCAGCGAAGCGGCGTACTCGAACTCCCAGCGGTCGGCGGCGGCGGTCATGCGCCGGTCCAGCCAGCGGAGGGGCTCGTCGGCGTCGCCGTCCAGGAACGCGCGGGCGAGGGCGACGCGGCGCTGGTAGTCGGCCTGGGTGCAGAGCCCGGCGCACGGCCCGGCGCAGAGGCGCAGCTCGAAGCGGTGGCATCGCGGCGCGGCCTCGAAGGCGAACAGGTCCGGCTGGTCGGAGAAGCGCATGGGGGTGGTCAGCGAGCAGTCGCGCAGCCCCAGAAGGTCGTTCAGCTCGCGCACCGCCTCCACGATCCGCCTGCCGCCGCGAAAGGGGCCGAAGTAGGCCGCGGCGTCGTCGCTCACGGCCGTGACCACGAACAGCTTGGGGGCGGCGCCGGGCGCCAGCTTCAGGAACGAGTAGCGTCCGTCCCGCTTGTGCTGCACGTTCAGCCGCGGCCGGTGCCGCTTGATCAGCTCCAGCTCGCGGAGGAGCGCCGCGAACTCGCTGGGCTCGTAGTCCCAGTCCAGGCCCTGCGCCTGGCCCACGATCCGGTGGGCCTTCTCGCCCTTGCGGGCACGGAGGTACGACAGGAGGCGGGTGCGGAGCTGCTTGGACTTGCCCACGTAGACGATCTCGCCGTCCTCCGCCAGGAACCGGTAAGTCGCGGGGAGGTTCTTCGCCTGGCGAACGCGGTCGCGCAGCGGGTGGGCGGCGGAAGGAGGCAATGCGGGAGGGTGGCGCCGGGTGGAAGAAAAGCCGAAGCTGGTGGCAAGATAGTGACGCGGACGGGGTCCCGAAAGGAGCAGGATGGCCGGCGCAGTCACGTGGCGGGTGCTATGTGGGCGCATGTCGGAAAAGGGAGGCCCCCGGCCCGTACCGCGCGTAGCTTGAAAGTAGCCGCCGCGAAGCCTGCCCTCGTGCGTACCTGACGCCCCCCCGGACGGCGCACGTCTCTTCCAGGGCTATGGAAGCGGTTTGTATACTGTATTTTGAGCGTGACGTCGCGAAATGATCGTTATGTTTCGGACTGGGCGTTTGGTGCCGTGTGCGTACGTATTAGGTTTATTCCAGAGAGCAGCAAGACGACCCCGACTTTCCCCCTCCGAGGCTACCATGAAGCTGATCCGTGTGCTCCTTGCCGTCTCCATCCTCGCGGTCGCCGCCGCTGCCTGCGACCCGGCCGGGAGCGTGACCTCGTCCTCCCCGACGAAGGCGAAGCCGAAGACGGTCGTCCAGCCGCTCGGCTCCTCCATCTTCGGGTCCGGCGGCTGAGGCTTCCCTGACACCGTACAAAAAGCAGGCGGGCGCGGTCGAAGGACCGCGCCCGCCTGCTTTTCGGCCGCGGCCGCCGACTTTAGACGGCGCCAGCCGTTTCGCGGAGGGACTGCACGAGGTCGACGGCGAACGACTCCGCCGCCTCGAAGATCTCGGGCTCCTCCAGTCGAACCTTTCGCTGCACCTCCGCGGCGCGGTGATGCCGGGCTGCCTCCAGCACCGCCTCGGCCGTGAGCCGGATGCGCGCCTCGTTCCGCCGCGTCGCGATCTCCAGCGCGTGACGTGCGGCCTCGATCGCCCGCTCCCAGGCACCGATGCTCAGGGCACCCTGGGCGAGGTCCAGCACCGCCCGCGCCGCGGTCTCCTCGACGTCGGGCGCGTGCATCAGGGCGTGTGCCTCGTCCCATGCCTCATGGAACGCGTCCGTGTCGCCCGCGCCCCCGGCCGCCCGCGCGATGTCCGCCCACACGATCAGCAGCTCGGAAGCCAACGTGTGGTGCGGAAGCAGGGAGCGGAAGACCGGAAGCGCCCGGCTGAAGTACCCCTGCAGGGTCCAGAAGTACGCCACGTCGTGCGCCAGGTACGGGAGCCTCGGGTGCGAGTAGCCGTACGCCCGGAACGCGGCGCGAGCCAGCTCCTCGGCCTCGCGCCCCCGACCGCCCTCGACGGCGATGCCGAAGAGGTCGTGCAGCGCCATTCCCTCGATCTCGTGCAGGGAGTTGCGTCGCGCGGCCTTCAGCGCGCGGATGTGCAGCCGGCGCGCCGCGGGGAAGTTGCCCCGCTGCACGTACAGGTTGCCCATCCCCAGGAACGCACGGGCGTACGAGCTCCAGTCGCCGCTCTGGCGAGCCAGGGCGATGGTGCGGCGGAACCACGTCTCCGCCCGGCCGTACTCGGCGCGGCGGCGGGCCAGGAGCCCGACCGCGTGCGCCGCGCCCGCGTCGCCCGGAGCCACGATGGCGGCGGCCTGCGTGAACGCGAGCGCCGTGGCCAGCAGGTTCCGCTCGTCGGCCCACTGCGCGATGCGGCGGCAGGCCAGCGCCACCACCTCCTCGCGGGTGGTGCCGGCGCGCCCGACCATGCGCGCCAGCGTGCCGACCGGCTCCTCCACGTCGCGGGGCACGCGAGCCGCCAGCATGCCCGAAAGGCGGTTCGCCTCGGCGCCCGGGGCGAACAGCTCGCCGCGCACGTCGGGGGGCGTCGTGGCCCACAGGGTGGTGTCACGAAGCGACTGCCAGAGGATGATTCCCAACTCCCCCGGGTTGTCGTCCAGGACGCTCAGACCCTCGAACACCTCGTCGCCATGGGTGAGGGCGGGAGGGATGCGCCAGCGGCGCTGGGTCTTGCGGGCGGGAGGCCGAAAGGATTTGGTCTTCATGGTCTGGCTTCAAGCGAGCGTGGCAGCAGGCCTCTAAAGCGCGGACACTACGTACCCGAAGATAAATACAGGCTACCACCTGCGCCAGAGTTTTGCTCCACGAGTGTCGGAAGGGGTTCTTACCTGTCCTCTCAGTGCTGGCACCCTTCGCAGTAGAATGTCGAGCGCCCGCCCTGCACCACCCTGGAAACGGGGGCACCGCAGGCGGGGCAGGGAAGGCCGGCCCGATCGTAGACGCGAAGGCGCGTGACGAACTCCCCCGGCCTGCCCTCGGCGTCGCGGTAGTCCAGGAAGGTGGTCCCGCGGAACTCGATGGACTCCTCCAGCACGTCCCGCACGCCCGCGCGGATCCGCTCCGCCTCGTCCGCGGTGATGGACCGCGCGGGGCGGCGCGGGTCCACGCCGGCCCGGAAGAGGGCTTCGCTCGCGTAGATGTTCCCCACGCCCACCACGCGCGCCTGGTCCATCAGCCACGTCTTCACGGCCACACGCGAGCGCCCGCACTCGCGCAGCAGCCACTCGGCGGTGAAGCCGGCCGAGAGCGGCTCCACGCCCAGGGCGCCCTCCCACTCCCGCCAGGCGTCGTCCGTCATGCGCCGCAGGCGGCCGAAACGGCGCGCGTCGGTATAGAGCAGGGCGCGCCCCTTCCCGACCCCGATCCGCACCCCCAGGTACGGCGGCGCCTCCTCCGCGGGCCCTACGACCAGCCGGCCCGTCATCCCCAGGTTCACCACCAGCCGGCCGCGCTTCCCCAGGCCGAAGACGATGTTCTTCGCGCGGCGGGTGACGGACCCCACCTGCGCCCCCTTCAGCCCCGCCGCGAAGGCCGCGGGGGTGTCGCCCTCGATCAGGTCGGGGCGCAGCACCTCCACGGCGCCCAGGCGGGCGCCGGGGACCATCCGCGCCAGGTCGCGTACGATGGTCTCCACCTCGGGGAGCTCAGGCACGCGCCGCCCCCGCGCGCGCGTCCTCGCGCCAGCCGATGTCGCGGCGGAAGTATCGTCCCTCGAACTCCACGCCCTCGGCCGCGCGCCGCGACCGCTCCGCCGCCAGCGCCACGGTGGGCGCCAGCGCGGTGACGGCGACGACGCGGCCGCCCGCGGTCACCAGGCGACCGTCGCGCTCCGCGGTGCCGGCGTGGAAGACGATCACGTCCTCCGCCGCCTCCGTCTCCGGGGCGATGCGGACGGGCACGCCGGTCGGGTACGAGCCCGGGTAGCCGGGGGACGAGACGACGGTGGTGACCGCCGCGCCGGGCCCCCAGGCGAGCCGGAGCCCCGCGATGCTCCCGCCGCAAGCGACGGCGTGGAGCGGCTCCAGCAGGGAGGAGTCCAGGAGCGGCAGGACGACCTGCGTCTCGGGGTCGCCGAAGCGGCAGTTGAACTCGACGACCCTCGGGCCGTCCGCCGTGAGCATGATGCCCGCGTAGAGCAACCCGCGGAACGGCCGGCCGTCGGCCGCCATGGCCGCGACGGTGGGGTCCAGGATCTCGCGCTGCACGCGCTCCATCAGCTCGGGTGTGGCCAGCGAGACGGGCGCGTAGGCGCCCATGCCGCCGGTGTTCGGCCCCGTCTCGCCCTCTCCCACGCGTTTGTGGTCCTGCGCGGGGAGCAGGGGAACCACGTTCTCTCCGTCCGTGAGCGCCAGCACGGAGAGCTCCTCGCCCTCCATCCGCTCCTCCACCACCACGCGGCGGCCCGCGCTGCCGTACGTCCCGCCCGCCAGCATCTCCCGCAGCGCCTCCACCGCCTGCTCGGTGTCGTCCGCCACCACCACGCCCTTCCCGGCGGCCAGCCCGGAGGCCTTCACCACCACGGGGCCGGGAGCGGCCCGGACGTACGCCTCGGCGTCGGAGAGGGTCTCGAAGGTGTGGAACGCGGCGGTGGGGATGCCGTGGCGGTGCATGAGCGCCTTGGCGAACGCCTTGGACGACTCGATCTCCGCCGCCGCCCTCGTCGGCCCGAACGCCGCCAGGCCGCGCACGGCGAAGTGGTCCACCAGCCCGGCCGCGAGCGGCGCCTCGGGCCCCACGATGGTGAGATCCACACCCTCCTTCTCGACCCATCCCGCCAGCGCCTGGACCTCCCCGGCGTCCAGCGGCACCGCCTGGGCGAGGGTGCCGGTCCCTCCGTTCCCATGGGTCACGAAGAGCTCGGCGCCGGGAGCGTCCCGGCGCAGCTTCCAGAGAAGGGCGTGCTCGCGCCCTCCGTTTCCGACGACCAGGATCTTCACCGCGCGTGGCCTCGTTCGGGGGTCCGTGCAGGGAACGCGGGAGAATAACGCCGCGCCCGCGGCGGGGACAGCGCCCGCCCGTCGAAGCCGAGCCGTCGTGACGCAGCCGGGAACGGCCCTCCGCTCCCGCGCCCGGCTCGACCACCGACCGGCGCTGCCCCCGCGGGCAGCCGCGCCCGATGCACTCTCTTCCGGAGCAGTACCGATGACAGCATTCGCTCTCCCCATCCACTCCCGCCGCGTTGCCCGGCGGCTTTCCGTCTTCGCCCTGGGGCTCCTCGCGATCCTCTCCGGGTGCAGGGAGTTCCTGGGCTCCGATGCGGACGACGTGGCGCCCACCGTCCGCATCCAGGCGCCCCCCTCCGGCTTCGCTGCCTCGGCCGGCGCCGTGCAGGTGAGCGGGACGGCGATGGACGACCGCGCCGTGAGGCGCCTGACCTGGTCCGTGAACGGCGGAGCCGAGACGGAGGTGGCCATCACCGCCGACGACTCGGTCGCCTTCTCGTTCACCGCCGCGCTCGCTCCCGGCGCCAACACGCTGCTGGTGACCGCCTACGACGGGGCCGGCAACCGCGGCACCGCCACCATCGGCGGGTCGGTCGACACCCAGGCCCCGGCCGTCGCGCTCATCGAACCCGCGAGCGGCACGGTGGTCTCCAGCTCGGTCAGGCTCCGCGGGACGGCCACGGACGACGTGGCGGTGACGGGCGTCACCGTTCAGCTGAACGGCGGCGTGGAGACGGCCCTTCCCATCGCGGCGGCGGCGGCCGTGTCGTTCGACGCGGCCGTGGAGCTGGGAATGGGGCCGAACGCGGTGGTGCTCCGCGCGTACGACGCGGCGGGGAACCGCTCGGAGACGACGCTCGCCATCCATCGCGCCGCCCCCGCGACCGCCCTCCTGACGGTGCTGGACGCCGCGGGCACCCGCGTGCTCGACGCCGAGATCTCGGCCGCGGCGGTGGCGGGGGCGACCCGGCCGGCGCCGCAGGTGGAGCCGCAGGTGGAGCCGCAGGGCGGGGGAACGTACCGCGTCACCCTGCCGGCCGGGGTGGCGTACACGCTGCTGGTGGGTCGCGAGGGCAGCCGTACCGTGGCGTATCACGACGTGGTGCTCGCGGCCGCGGCGGAGACCCACCTGGAGCCGGTGCGGCTCGTGGGCGAGGGAGCCCAGGCGGGGGGCGCAACGATCGGGGTGGTGGACGCGCAGGACCACCAGCCGCTCGCGGGGGTCTCGCTGCGGCTGCGGCCCGGCATGAGCAACGTGCAGGGCGCGCCATCCATGGTGGAGGCGACGGGGCAGGATGGGCGTGCCGTCGTCTCGGTTCCGGCCGGTCACTACACCGTGGAGACGAGCCGTGAGGGATACGCTGCGGGCCACTTCACCCTCCGGGTGAGCGGCGCGGAGACGGTCGCCCGGGGCAGCATTCCGCGCGACGCCCCGGCCAGCGAGATCCGGATGATCCTGGAGTGGGCAGAGTCGCCCCAGGACCTGGACTCCCACCTCACCGGACCGAACGAGGATGGCGACGGTCGGTTCCACGTGTACTACGCCGATCCGGAGTACTCCGGCGCCAACGGAAACGTGATCGCGAAGCTGCACGTGGACGACACGTCCGCCCACGGCCTGGAGCTGATGACCCTCCACCGCCTGCGCGCGGGCGGCTACCGCTACTCGGTGCACGACTTCTCCAGCGCAGGCGAGGGCGGTGGCGGCCTGGCGCTCTCCCTGTCCCCGGCGCGGGTGCGGGTGTACGCGGGCAACACCCTGCTGCGCACCTTCTTCGTGCCCTACGCGCGCCCGGGCACCCTCTGGACGGTGTTCGAGATCGCCGGCCAGGGGATCGTCCCGGTCAACTCCATGACCGACCAGCCGAACGCGGGAGCGGTAACGAGCCGCGGCGTTCCCCGCCGGAAGCGGTAGCACGGTTCTCGGCACCCTCGACAGGTGGCGATCGGGGCGGCGCCTCCCCAGACGGTTGGGGAGGCGCTGCCCCACCATGCTCGCCACATCGGCGCTCTGCGGCGTCTAAGGGCATGCGCCGCAATTGCTTCCACTTCACGCCGGTTCTGGAACGCCGGTTGCTCCCATCCCCGTACGCCCGCCGCTGCCGCCCCCCTGCACGGAGACCCTCCCATGGCTGCTCTCAGGCCCCAGGACGTTCGCTACATCGTGATCCACACCGCCGACGCCTCCATGCGCAACGTGGACGCCAAGGAGATCGACCTCTGGCACAAGCAGAGGGGCTGGTCCGGCATCGGCTACCACTACGTGATCCTGAACGACCGCCACGACACCAAGGACGAAGGCACGCTGGAGAAGGGCCGCCCCATCCACCTGCAGGGCGCCCACGTCGCGGGCATCAACCACATGTCGGTGGGGATCTGCTGCGTGGGGAAGGGCGACGCGGAGCCGTTCAGCGCCAAGCAGATGAAGGCGATGCTGGACCTGATCGCGGAGCTGCGCCGGCGCTTCGACGTTCCGCCGGAGAACGTGATCGGCCACCGCGAGGTCAACAAGATGGTGGACGCCGGGCAGCTCGCGCCGAAGTTCCGCACGCCCAAGGCGTGCCCGGGGAAGAAGGTGAGCATGGAGGAGATCCGCGCCGCCGTCCGCGCCCGCGACGAGCAGGAGAGCGCCCTGCCGAGCCGGGAGGTCGACCTGCGCGTGGTGGACCCCGGCACGCCGGACCTGATCTGGCTGCCCAACCTGCAGGTGGTGGGCGACGAGACGCTGGTGAGCGACGGCGAGGAGATGATCGCATGAGCCGGTCGCACCGTCGGCAGCGCCGGCGCCGCCGAGGACGGTCGACTCCGTAGCGGCGACCCGGACTCGGCAGAATCGCGAGATCGTAGAGTCGCACCGCCGGCAGAAGCGCCCCGGGTCCGAGAGGATCCGGGGCGCTTCGTCATCGGGCCGGCGGACGCGGATCGTCGAGCCAGAGCGTCGAGGCAGATCGGGGGGCGGATCGGGAGGCGGATACCCGTGCGGGGGGTGGCGGCGACCACGTAGTGCGCCCCACCCTGTGCCGAGATGGCACGCCGCCCCGCGGAACCGGAGTTCCGCGGGGCGGTGGTCGCGCATCCCGTCCCGCCGGTCAGGGGCAGCGGTCCAGCGCCTGCTCCAGGTCGGCGATCAGGTCCTCCACGTCCTCGACCCCGCAGGAGAGGCGGACGATGCCGTCGGAGAGGCCCATGGCCTGGCGGCGGTCCACCGGCACGGAGGCGTGCGTCATGGAGGGCGGGTGCCCGATCAGCGACTCCACCCCGCCCAGCGACTCGGCCAGCGCGAACACCTCGGTGGCGTTCACCAGCGCCCGCGCCCGCTCGAACGATCCCGTCTCCACCGTGACCATCCCGGTGAAGCCGCGCATCTGCCCGGCGGCCAGCTCGTGCTGCGGGTGCGAGGCGAGACCGGGATAGTAGACGCGCTCCACTTTGTCCTGCGACTCCAGCCACTCGGCCACGCGCTGCCCGTTCGCGTTGTGGGCGGCCATGCGCAGGTGCAGCGTCTTGGTGCCCCGCAGCGCCAGCCAGCAGTCCCACGGCCCGGGGATGGCGCCGGCCGCGTTCTGCAGGAAGCGCAGGCTCTCGTGCAGCTCGTCGTCGCTGGTGACCAGCAGGCCCCCGATCATGTCGGAGTGCCCGTTCAGGTACTTGGTGGTGGAGTGCAGGGAGATGTGGGCGCCCAGCTCCAGCGGCCGCTGGTTGTAGGGCGACGCGAAGGTGTTGTCCACGCTCAGCCACGCCCCGGCCGCCCGCGCGATCTCCGCCGCGGCGGCCACGTCCGTCAGCCGCATCATGGGGTTGGTGGGCGTCTCCACGTGGATCAGCTTCGTCTTCGGCGTGACCGCGGCCCGGATCTCGTCCAGGTTCGACGAGTCCACGAAGGTGAACTCGATCCCCATCCGCGCGATCACCCTGGAGAAGAGCCGGAACGTCCCGCCGTACACGTTCTCGCCGCAGACCGCGTGGTCGCCCGCGGAGAGCAGCTTGATCATGGTGTCGGTCGCGGCCAGGCCCGACGCGAACGCCAGCCCGTGCTTTCCGCCCTCGAGCGAGGCCACGTTTCCCTCCAGCGCCTCGCGGGTGGGGTTCTGCGTGCGGGCGTACTCGTAGCCCAGGTGGCGCCCCAGCTCCGGCTGCACGTAGGTCGACGTCTGGTACACGGGCGTCATGATGGCGCCGGTGGTGGGGTCGGGTCGCTGCCCCGCGTGTACGGCGCGCGTGCCGAAGCCGCGCTGCTGCTCGTCTTTCATCGACGTCCCGTGGACTGGGGTGGATGGCTCGGCCGGCCGACAGGATAACCCGTGGCCGGGAGCGGCGGCAACGCCACCGCCGATCGTGCGGCGGCATGGCGGATGCATCGTGTATACAGCGGCGTATCGTCTAATGCGGAGAACGATATTCGTTGACGACGCCGTATGCAAGAATTACCTTCGGCGGGAGAAGGAGGTGGGCCGATGATCGACGAGATGGACCGCCGGATCCTGGAGATCCTGCAGACGAACGCCCGCACGCCCAACGCCGAGATCGCGCGCCAGGTGGGGATGGCGCCCTCCGCCGTGCTGGAGCGGGTGCGGAAGATGGAGGAGCGGGGGGTGATCGAGGGCTACGTGGCGCGGGTGCGGCCGGAGGCGTACGGTCTGACGCTGACGGCGTTCGTCTTCGTCCGCGCGGACGAGCGCGCCGGGGCGGTGACCACCGCGCAGCGGCTATCGGAGATCCCCGCCGTGCAGGAGGTGCACCACGTGGCCGGGGAGGACTGCTTCCTGGTGAAGGTGCGCACCGCCGGCACGCGCGAGCTGGGCGAGCTGCTGCGCGAGGGCTTCGGCCCCATCGACACCATCCGCTCCACGCGGTCCACCATCGTGATGGACACCATCAAGGAGTCCTGGGTGCTGCCCGTGCCGCCCGGGAAGGAGGCGCCCGATGCGGGGAAGTGACGCGCGCCCCACGACGGCCAGGGTGGTCGCCGCCTTCGCGGCGGTCTACCTGGTGTGGGGCTCCACCTACCTGGCGATCCGCTACGCCATCGAGACGCTGCCGCCCCTGAGCATGGCCGGCGTGCGCTTCACGATCGCGGGCGGGCTCATGTACGCGTACCTGCGCCTGCGCGGCGAGAGCGCGCCGTCCCCGCGGCAGTGGCGCTCCGCCGCCGTCGTGGGCGGGCTGCTGCTCCTCGGCGGCAACGGCGGCGTCGTGCTGGCCGAGCGCAGCGTGCCCTCGGGCATCGTCGCCCTGCTGGTGGCGATGGTGCCGCTGTGGATGGTGCTGATGGAGTGGGCGCGCCGCGGGGGCACTCGGCCCACGAAGCGCACCGTCCTGGGCCTGTTCGTCGGGTTCGCGGGGATGGTGCTGCTCGTGGGGCCGGGGGAGCTGGCCGGCGGCGGCGCGGTGGACCCGGGCGGCGTGGCGCTCGTCACCTTCGGCTCGCTCTCGTGGGCGTTCGGCTCGATCTGGTCGCGCGGCGCCGACCTGCCGCGCTCGCCGTTCGTGGCGACGGGGATGGAGATGCTCGCCGGCGGCGCGCTCCTCTTCCTGGCCGGGGGGCTGCGCGGCGAGTGGGCGTCGGTCGATCCGTCCACCTTCTCCGCCGTCTCCCTGGGCGCGTTCGCGTACCTGGTGGCGTTCGGGTCGCTGGTCGGCTTCACCGCGTACATCTGGCTGCTGCGCATCGCCTCGCCCGCGCGGGTGTCCACCTACGCGTACGTGAACCCCGTGGTCGCCGTCTTCCTGGGCTGGGCCATCGCGGGGGAGCCGGTCACGCTGCGCGTCCTGCTCGCCGCCGGCGTCATCGTCGCGGCGGTCGCGGTCATCACGACCGGAAAGCGGACGCCCTCGCCGGCGTCCGACGGGGCTCCGGGGGATGGAGACACCGGCGAGCGGAAGGCGCGCTCGGCCGCGTGAGCGTGCGCGGGGGACGTCGCGTGCGGCAGGGTGTCGGACATGGAGCGCACCGCTCGTGCAGGGGCCCGAAAAGAAACGCGCGGTCGCGCCGTTCGCGCCCCGCCGGAGGCGTGAGAACCGATCTTGCGTCGGAGCACCCTGCTTCGGCCGGGGTGGTCCGCTTGACGCGGTGCGCGGGCCCGGGGCACATTGGCGCCCCACACCCGGGCCGGGCCGCAGGGCCGGCCGCCGATCCATCCTTCAGCAGGGTCCGTGCTCCTTGATGGACACGTCGCAGCTCATGGTCAGCGTTTCGGGGGTCCGCGGCCGCGTGGGCGCGGGGCTGACGCCCGAGGTGATCACCTGGTTCGCCGCCGCCTTCGGCGCCTACTGCCTGCGCCGCGGCCCCGGCAAGCGGGTGCTGCTGGGGCGCGACTCGCGCGTCTCCGGCCCCATGTTCGCGCGCGCCGCAACGGCGGGGCTGCAGTCCGTGGGGTGCGACGTGGTGGACGTGGGGATCGCGGCCACGCCCACGGTGCAGCTCGCGGTGGAGGACCTGCGCGCCGCCGGCGGGCTGGCGGTCACGGCGAGCCACAACCCCATCGAGTGGAACGCGCTGAAGTTCATCGGCCCCAGCGGCATGTTCCTGGACGGGGAGGAGAGCGCCGCGATGCGCGCCTTCCTGGAGGGGGAGATCCCCCGGGCGGGGTGGGAGGAGCTGGGCGGACGGGAGGAGGACGAGGGGGCGGTGGAGCGCCACCTGGAGCGCATCCTGGCCATCCCGTTCCTGGACGTGGAGCGGATCCGCGAGCGGCGCTTCCACGTGGCGCTGGACTGCGTGCGCGGCGCGGGCGGCACCATCTTCCCCCGCCTGCTGGACGCGCTGGGCTGCACGGTCGACGCGATCCACCTGGAGACGGACGGCCGCTTTCCGCGCGAGCCGGAGCCGGTCGCCGAGAACCTGGGCGAGCTGGAGGAGCTGGTGCGCCGCACGGGCGCGCACCTGGGGATGGCGACCGACCCCGACGTGGACCGCCTGTCGCTGGTCTCCGAGGCCGGCCGGGCGATCGGAGAGGACTACACGCTGGCGCTCGCCACGACGCTGGTCCTGCGCCACCGCCCCGGGAGCGTGGTGACCAACCTCTCCACCAGCCGCCTGATGGACGACGTGGCGCTGGCGGCGGGCGCGCGGCTGATCCGCGCGCCGGTGGGCGAGATCAACGTCGCGCGGCGGATGCAGGCGGAGGGCGCGACGATCGGCGGGGAGGGGAACGGCGGGGTGATCCTGCCCGACGTGCACCTGACGCGCGATGCCCCCGTGGCGGCCGCGCTGGTCCTGCAGCTCCTGGCCGAGTCCGACGCCTCGCTGGGCGAGCTGGCGGCGGGGATCGGGCGCTACGAGATCGTGAAGGAGAAGGTGGCCCGCCCCTCGCAGCCCCTGGACCGGGTCTACGACGAGCTGGCGGAGCGCCTGGGGGCGACCGAGGTGGACCGGCAGGACGGACTGCGGCTCTCCTGGCCCGAGGAGCGGCGCTGGGCGCACCTGCGCCCCTCGGGGACGGAGCCGATCGTGCGCGTGATCGCGGAAGCGCCCACCCGGGCGGAGGCGGACGAGCTGGTGCAGGCGCTGCGGCGCGCACTGCCGGCGTGAGAAGATCCACACCAACGCGGGACCACGACCATGTGCGGAATCGTAGGATACATCGGTAGCCAGCAGGTGGCGCCCCTCCTGATCCAGGGGCTCAAGCGCCTGGAGTACCGCGGCTACGACTCGGCCGGCATCGCCGTGGCGAAGAACGGGTCGATCCTGGTGCGCAAGGAGGCCGGCAAGATCGCCGAGCTGGAGCGGCTGCTGGTGGACGAGCCCGTGGAGGGCGTCTACGGCATCGGCCACACCCGCTGGGCCACCCACGGCCCCCCGACCACGAAGAACGCCCACCCGCACATGTCCGAGAAGGGCGACTTCGCGGTGGTGCACAACGGGATCGTGGAGAACGCCAACGTCCTGCGCCGGGTGCTGCAGGAGAAGGGGCACGTCTTCACGTCCGAGACCGACACCGAGGTGCTGGTCCACCTGATCGAGGAGGCGTACAACGGCCAGCAGGGGCGCTCCGGCGACGCCCTGGAGCGCGCGGTGGAGGCGGCGCTGAAGCAGGTGGAGGGCACGTATGGGATCGCGGTGATCTCCACGCGCGACGTGCAGAAGATCGTGGTCGCCCGCCTGGGCTCCCCGCTGCTGATCGGCGTGGGCGAGAACGGCGAGACGTTCGTGGGATCCGACGCCGCGGCCGTCATCCAGCACACGCGCGACGTGATCTACCTGGACGACGGCGACATGGCCACGATCACCAGGAACGGCTACACCATCCACCGTCCGGCGCAGGGCCCCGTCAACCGGCCGATCTCGCGGGTGGAGTGGGACCTGGAGGAGGTGGAGCGCGGCGGGTACGAGCACTTCATGCTCAAGGAGATCATGGAGCAGCCGAACACCCTGCGCGAGACCATGCGCGGCCGCCTGCTGGAGGAGGAGGGCAACGTCAAGCTGGGCGGGCTGTTCGGGATGGACGAGGAGCTGCGCAACATCCAGCGGGTCATCATCCTGGGGTGCGGCACGTCGTGGCACAGCGGGCTGATCGGCGAGTACATGCTCGAGGACATCGCCCGCATCCCCACCGACGTGGAGTACGCCTCGGAGTTCCGCTACCGCCGGCCGGTGGTGGAGCCGCACACCCTCGCCATCGCCATCAGCCAGTCGGGCGAGACGGCGGACACGCTCTGGGCCATGCGCGAGGCCCGCCAGCAGGGGGCGACGGCGCTGGGCATCGTGAACACGGTGGGCTCGACCATCGCGCGCGAGACGGACGCCGGGATCTACCTGCACGCGGGGCCGGAGATCGGCGTGGCGTCCACCAAGGCCTTCACCTCGCAGGTGGAGGTGCTGGCGATGCTGACGGTGCACCTGGGCCGCCTGCGCGGTGCGCTGAGCCCGTCGCGCGGGCGCGAGATCGTGCGCGCGCTGCAGCAGCTCCCGGAGCAGGTCGCGCGGATCCTGACCATGGAGCCGGAGATCAAGAAGCTGGCGGAGGAGTACGTGGACCACCGCAACTTCCTGTACCTGGGGCGCGGCTACAACTTCCCGGCGGCGCTGGAGGGGGCCCTGAAGCTCAAGGAGATCTCCTACATCCACGCCGAGGGCTACCCCGCCGCGGAGATGAAGCACGGCCCCATCGCGCTGATCGACGAGGAGATGCCCGTAGTGGTCATCGCCCCGCGCGACGCGGTGTACGACAAGGTCCGCTCCAACATCGACGAGGTGAAGGCGCGCGGCGGCTGCATCATCGGCGTGCTGAGCGAGGACGACGTGGAGCTGAAGGACGTGGTGGACCACGTGATCCCCATCCCCCGGACGCACGACTCGCTCACGCCCATCCTGGCCAGCGTGCCGCTGCAGCTCCTGGCGTATCACATCGCGGTGCTGCGCGGGTGCAACGTGGACCAGCCGCGGAACCTGGCGAAGAGCGTGACGGTGGAGTAGGCGCGGGACTGGTCTCCTTCATCATCGTCGCCTGATTGTTAAGAGTGTGTTTAAGAATTGTCGATCCTGCGGACCATGAGCTGGATCATAGCGAGGTGGATCATGGCTTCGCTGGCTGTGGTCCGCTCCTCGTAGTCCTTGCTGAGCCGACGATATTGCCCGAACCAGGCGAAGGTGCGCTCGACCACCCAGCGCCGAGGAAGGACCTTGAATCCTTTGTCGGTCCGTCGGATGATAGCGAGGAGCCACTCGCCGAACTCCGCAGCCCAGTGAACCAGCTCACCCGTGTAGCCGGCGTCCGCCCAGATGATCCGCAGTCGCGGGAAGGTGCCCCAGAGCTTCGACAGCACAAGTCGGGCACCGATCCGGTCCTGCACTGAGGCGGCATGGACGACCACGGCCAGCAGGAGCCCCGTGGTATCGACTACGATGTGCCGCTTGCGGCCGTTGACCTTCTTGCCCGCGTCATAGCCACGGAGCCCCCTTTTTCCGTGGTCTTCACGGTCTGGCTGTCGAGGATGGCGGCGCTGGGCGTGGGCTCTCGTCCCTCCGCCACCCGAGTCTGCTCTCGTAGGGAGTCGTGCACGCGCTCCAGCACGCCCTGCTTGCTCCACCGGTTGAAGAATCCGTACACGGTCTCCCACGGGGGGAAATCGTGCGGCAGCATCCGCCAGGAGGCACCGCCTCGCACCTGATAGAAGAGCGCGTTCACCACCTCACGCAGGCTGTGCGTGCGCTTGCGATCCGCGTTCGGCAGGAGCGGCTTGATCCGCTCCCACTCGGGATCACTCAGGTCTGTCGGATAGGCTCGTCTCGTCATGAGAGTAAACTGTAACTGCCGATTGACCCTCAGAACAGATTCTTAAACACACTCTCAG
>JASLAX010000152.1 GCA_030146875.1 Longimicrobiaceae bacterium | reverse complement strand
GAGCACCTGAAGGGCCCTCAGGACGCCTCCCAGCACGTCCGAGCCTCGAATGCGCTGACGAAGCGATGCACGGGCGAACACCCCCCGCTGCGGCCTGCCCTGCCTTGGAAGAGCGCTCGCTCGAGTTTTCGGACGGTCTCGAGCCCGGGGGGGCGCCGACGGCGCGCCGGACCGCCGCGGGCTCGGGCGGTCCGGCCGATCCGTGGTCCTACTGCCTGCGGAGGATGTAGTACCCGCTCCCCGCGTCGAACCGCAGCTCCGTTGCGGTCCCGGTGCCACCGGCGCGGCGGAAGGTCAGGATCGAGCTGCCCTGGCGGAAGGTCAGCCCCTCGACCCACGGAAGCGTGCGCGCGGGGGAGCCGTTCGTCGAGAAGGCGAGACCCTGGGGGGTCTGGGTCACCTCCACCACCTTGTCGCGGCCGCGCGAGTGGCCCTGGTACTTGCCCACCAGCGGCGCCGCGTCGCCGGTGAAGCGGGCGAAGGTGGGACGGGTCCACGGGAGCACCTCGGCCGCCAGCTCGCCGCCGATGGCGCCGGGATCCAGGTTGCCGGTGGTGTTCATCAGGACGACCACGGCCATCTTCGCGTCCGGGTACCAGGTCGCCTCGCCCGAGAAGCCGGCGATGGAGCCGCCGTGGCCGATGAAGCTCAGCCCGCGAATGTCCTTGCCGACGCCGATCCCCATGCCGTAGCGGAGCGGAGTGCCGTCGTTCAGGCGGGACGGCGCGATCATCTCCGCGTACGACCGCGGCGAGAGCACCTTGCCCCCGTGGAGCGCCTGGAGCCACTTGACCATGTCGCCCGCGGTGGAGCAGAGCGAGCCGGCGGCGAACGGCCAGGTGTGCACGTTGGTCGGCGCGCGCAGGACCACGCCGTCGCGGATGCCGTACCCGTGCGCGCGGCGGGGGATGTTCTCCGAGCTCTTGCAGTACATCGAGCGGGTCATCCCCAGCGGCTCGAACATCTTCTTCTCGACGTAGTCCTCGTAGGTCATCCCGCTCGCCTTCTCGATGACCAGCCCCAGGAGCCAGAAGGCGGAGTTGTTGTAGACCTGCGCCTCGCCGGTGGGGAACTGGAACGGACGGCGGCGGATGAGCGCGTACGCGGAGTCCCGGGGGAACCGGGTGTTCGTCACCAGGGTGCCGAACTCCGGCATCTCCGTGAGCCCCACGATCCCCGAGGTGTGGTCGAGCAGCCGCCGCAGCGTCACCTTGTTGCCGCGCGTGTCGAAGTCCGGAAGCCACTTCGTGATGTCGTCGTCCAGGCTGAGCTTGCCCTCGTCACGGAGCTGGAGCACGGCGGCGGCGGTGAACTGCTTGGTGATGGAGCCGATCTCGAACATGGCGTCCGCCGGCATCGGCACGTCCCACTCCGCGTCCGCCTTGCCGTATCCCTTCAGGAGCAGGGTGTCGTTCCCCCGCACCACCGCGGCCACCAGGCCCACGGCGCGGCGCTCCACGATCCCCGAGGCGGCGATGGAGTCGATCTTCTGGACCTGCGTGGCGACGGACTGGGCCGCCGCGCTCGACGCGGCGACGGCGAGCAGAGAGGCGGCGCCGAGAAGCGCCCGGACGGTGACTGCGTTGCGCATGGGATCGTGGGTGCGAGGTGGAACGTATGGCGGTGGCTTCTCTCTACGACGCCGACCCCCACCAGGTTTCCGAGCGCCGCCACGCGCCCCGCCATCGTCCAGGAGGCGGACTGAAGGCCTCGGACCTGCATTCCAGCAGCGTCGGGAGTGTCCAGATGCGCTGCATGCCAGCTTCCGTGAGAGGACCGCGTACGGCCTCTCCCCGACGTCCGTCGCGGCCATCGTCCCGCGCCGGACGGTGACTCGATCGACGATCGGCAGACGGACGCGCACCTACGTGAAACGAGTCGAACGCCTGGGCGAAGCGGTCGCGCCGGACGGCACGGTGCTGGTGCTGTACCGCCACGACGGCGACTACGCCATCAGCGTGGACGGGATCGAGCTGATGTCCACCCGCCGGCACCACTCCGAGGACGTGCTGGCGGAGGTGGTGTGCGCCCCTCTCGGCGACCGGGAGGGGGCGCGCGTGCTGATCGGCGGGCTGGGGCTGGGGTTCACGCTGCGGGCGGCGCTCCGCTCGCTGCCGGCGGACGCGGAAGTGATCGTGGTGGAGATCGTGGAGGAGGTCATCCGCTGGAACCGGAACCCGGACTTCGCGCTGGCGGCGGACGCGCTGACGGATCCGCGCGTGGACCTGCGCCACGGCGACGTCGCCGACGCCCTGCGGGAGAGCCCCGGCGGGTTCGACGCGATCATGCTGGACGTGGACAACGGCGCGGAGGCGCTGACCACGGGCGGCAACGCCGGCCTCTACCGCGCCGAGGGCATCCGGCGCGCGGCGGCGGCGCTGCGGCCCGGCGGCCGTCTGGCCTACTGGTCCGCGGGCGGGGACGCGGCGTTCGAGAGGGCGCTGCGGGGCGCGGGGCTGGAGGTGGAGGTCACGCGAGCCCGGGCGCACCCCGGGCGGAAGACGTGGCACACGATCTTCGTCGCGCGGCGAGTGGAGAGGTCCGCCCGGTAACACGGCACGGAGGATTTCCGTCCTTGGACGGAGATCGGGCGCCGGCCCTCCCGAAAGCAGAACGGATACCCCCCCCACCCCATCGTAGCGTCAGCAGTCGCAGCGAGGTTCCGTCTCTTCCGCGACCGGATGAGACAATCCATCCGCTGGGACACACGTGGGTGGGAACATCCCGCCCCGCGCCCATCGAACGGTGCAAGCAGTCCCCTCCGACGACTTGCACCTCGAAAGGACGGTCCCATGCGCTTGCGACTTTACTTCTCCGGCATGCAACTGTTCGTGCCTGCGCCCAACGGGAACCCTCGCGTTCAGGTGGTCATGCCCGTGGCAGCAGGGCACCACGGCGAGCAGCACACCCCTCTTCTCGTCGTAAACATGGGTCATCTGACGCCCAGCGGAACCAAGGGCGCAGGTTGGTTCGTGCACCCGCTCCGCAGTCGCGTGCTCACGATCCCCGGAACCGTCCTGAACACGCGGATCTGCCCGGAGATCGTGGATCTTCGCGAAGTCACGAATCGCCTGATCGATCCGAGCGCGCTTGAGCAGAACGGGAACGAAAAGGCAGCGGCGCGAGTCGATCTGTACGCGGGGCAGATGGGTCGCGTAGAGGACGGTGCATGCTGGCACTGGAATTCCGCCAACCCACGGCCGTGTGCCCACGGCGCCGAGTGGGACATCCCCTGGACTGGTGCGTCGGTGGCGCTCGAGCTAAAGGACTGGTGGGGAACCTCAAAGGGTTCGCTTCCGATGCTTTATCCGCTAGACGGGGGGGATACTGTCGAAGTACACATCCTGCACCTTCCGGAAGCGGAGCTGCCCTTCGAGGAGCGTATGCCTCATGTGCCCTCCCTTGGGGCCGAGGCGCCTCACTTTGGGCACTATTTCTCCTTGCTGGATGGATACGCCACGGAGGCACGGCCGCGCTTCGCCGCGAAACCTGGACACTGCGGAACCATGCCGGGAGGATGCGAGAAGATTTCGTGGCAGGGAGCCAGCCCGTACACGTGCATGCTCGCCACCCTCAGCCGTCCAACGGAGGTATAACATGCGGAGAAGCGTGGCTATCGTTATCGGCGTGTGTGACGGCCCGGCGCTCACACGCCACTCCCTCCCGTCATTGGATCACCCGGAAGCGGCAGCCGTGAAAATCGCTGACCATGCCCACAGGCTCGGCTACGCGGAGGTCAAGCGATTCATCGGGCGGGACGCGAAACGAGCCGATGTGGAGGAAGCCATCTCAGTGGCCGCGGACGGTCCGAACCAGCCGGACACGGTGTTCATCTTCTTTTCCGGGCATGGGCACCAAGACGGTGCGAACGGCCGTTGTGAGGACGGGACGCTGGATGAGCACTGGTGCCTGTACGACGAGCTGCTGGTCGACCACAGGCTTCTGCAGCTCACCCGCAGGTTCGCCTCCACGACACGCCTCTTCATCGTGGCGGACTGCTGCTTCGCAGCGCTGGGATCGGGTGTTGCCGGAATGCCGTTGGAGATGGGGATGGAGACCGCGTCGCTGGCGCTCGAGGACCCACCCACCGTGGCGCAGGCGCTCTGGGACCGTGAAGTGGAAGTCGGGAGGGCAGAGGCGAAGAAGTACGGGGTGCCCAGTTGCGCCCCTCCACAGGCCCGATGGATTTTGATCGCGGCGAGCGCGACTCAGATGGCACAAGCGAATGTTTTCATGACCGCGTTCTTGAAAGCTTGGGAGGAGTCCGGCACACGGAGCAGCTTCCAGACATTCTACGATCGCGTCGCCCACTATGGGGGCCTGCCGTATCGGGACTACGCGGATGCCACTCTGCTCGACGAGCCTGCCTTCGATCCGTAGGTCCGGGCACGGCGGACGGTGAGCGGTCGGAACGGGCGTGGGCGACCGGCGTAATGGGGGAACCGCGCCGGTCGCTCACCGGGCGAGCAAGCTCCGAGGTCCATGCACGTGCCAGTCGCCTGGAACACCGTTGATCGTACCTGAGGGGTCGTCCGCCACGCAGTCCGAGGACGAGTGGCTGTGGGGGTGGGATCCCACGCCCGGCATCGTCTCGGTGTGGGCGGAGCCGGACGGGCGCGCCGTCGTGTGGCGGCGGATCCCGGAAACGGGCGCCGTCGTCCGCGAGGACGCGCGGTACCGGCCGTGGCTGGTGCTGGACCGGCTGGACGACCTGCTCCACCTGGGCCCGCGGCTGGGGGAGGAGGGCGCGTCGGACGCGGAGGTCCGGTTCCGCGAGCTGGGCGGGCCCGGCGAGCTGCGCTTCCTGGTGTCGGCGGACGACGGGAAGGAGCTGGTGACGGCGGTGCTCCACGGCGCATCCCGCCGCCTGGGCCGGCGCGTGCCGCACCTGCGGGAGCTGGGTCCGGCATCGGTGCTCGCGCTGCCTCCGGAGGAGCAGTACCTCGTCGCGAGCGGGCGCACGTACTTCCGCGGGCTCGCCTTCGACGACCTCCACCGCCTGCAGTTCGACCTGGAGACCACGGGGCTGGACGCCGGGCGCGACCGCATCTTCATGGTCGCGGTGCGCTTCCCCGACGGGAGCACCGACTTGCTGGAGGCGCACGGCCAGGACGACGCGGCCGAGGCGGACCTGATCTGCCGGCTGGTGGAGGCGATCCGTGCGGCGGACCCCGACGTGATCGAGAACCACAACCTGCACGGCTTCGACCTTCCGTTCGTGGAGCAGCGCGCCCGCCGGCTAGGCGTGCCCCTCGCCTTCGGTCGGCTGCCGAGCCAGGGAATGCGGGAGCGCGCCGCCCGCCGCGGCACGGTGCGCGGGGACGACTCGTCGCGCCGCGTGCGGTTCGTGGTGCCCGGGCGCGAGCTGATCGACACGCTCGACGCGACCATCCGCTACGACTTCGCCACGCGCGAGCTGCCCGGACACGGGCTGAAGGCGGTGGCGCGCTACCTGGGCATCGCCGCGCCCGACCGCGAGTACGTTCCCGGCAGCCGGATCCACGCCGTCTACCGCACCGACCCCGAGCGCATCCGCCGCTACGCGACGGACGACGTGGAGGAGGTGGCCGCGCTCGCCCGGCTGATGGGCGGCGCGGCCTTCGCGCTGGCGCGCATGGCGCCCCGGCGCTACGAGCGGCTGGCGGACGCGGGCCCCGCCACGGGCGTGCTGGACCCGCTGCTGGCGCGGGCCTACCTCCGCTCCGGCGCCGCGCTCCCGGCCCACCGGGCGGGGGACGGCACGCCCCACAGCGGCGCGGCCCTCCACCTCTTCGCCACCGGCGTGGCGTGGCGCGTGGTGAAGGCCGACGTCGCCAGCCTCTATCCCTCGCTGATGCGGGCCTTCCGCATCGGCCCGTCGCGCGACCACCTGGGCGCGCTGCTGTCGATGGTGGACCGGCTCGTGGAGCAGCGGCTCGCGGCCAAGGCCAGCGGGCGCGGGGCGCCGCCCGGCTCCGCGGAGCGCCACACGCACGAGGCCACCTCGGGGGCGATGAAGCTCCTGGTGAACTCGGCGTACGGCTACATGGCCGCGGGCGGCGAGCTGACGCGCTTCGCGGACGTGCACGCGGCCAACGAGGTGACGCGCCGCGGCCGCGAGATGCTGGGGTTCATGTGCCGCGAGCTGGCGGCGCGCGGGGTCACCCTGCTGGAGGCGGACACCGACGGTGTGTACTTCGCCGTGCCAGAGGAGTGGAACGAGGCGGACGAGCGCCGCGTGGTCTCCGAGGTGGCGGCCCTCCTGCCGCCGCTGGTGCAGCTCGAGTTCGAGGGGCGCTACGCGGCCATGCTCTCCCACGAGCCCAAGAACTACGCGCTGCTCGGCTACGACGGCACGCTGACGCTGCGCGGCGTCGCCTTCCGGTCCAGCCGCGCGGAGCCCTTCGGCGAGGCGTTCCTCCGCGCCGCCCTCCTCCGCCTCTTTGCCGCGGACGTCGCCGGCGTCCGCGAGGTCTACCTCGCCACGCTGGATGCCCTCCGCCGGCGCGAGCTGCCGACGTACGACGTCTCGTCCAGGGTGCGCCTCACGAAGTCGCCCGCGAAGTACGCGGAGACGCGCCAGGCCCGGCGCGAGCTTCCGTACGAGGCGCTGCTCGCCAGCGGGCGCACCTCGTGGCGCGTCGGCGAGCGGATCCGCGTCTACCGCACGCAGGGCGGCGGCGCCTCCGTCGTCCCGACCGGCGACGACGAGGGTGCGGAGCGCGTGGACCCGCGGGACTACGACGTGGAGCACTACTCGCGCGTCCT
Organism: Longimicrobiaceae bacterium; assembly: GCA_030146875.1. Lineage (GTDB taxonomy): Bacteria > Gemmatimonadota > Gemmatimonadetes > Longimicrobiales > Longimicrobiaceae > JASLAX01. Next base: position 8,807 of record JASLAX010000152.1, on the reverse strand, counting down.
CCGCGCGAACTTTGCTGCCCGCCTCGCCCGCGCCCTCACCCCGACGGACTTCGCCGCCGTGTTCGCGGACCCCGCGCAGCTCTCCCTCTTCACCCCACCGCTGGCGGCGATGCGGCCGGTGCTGGACACCCTGCCGGCCGGCCTGGTCTTCCGGGCCCCTGCTTCGGTCGAAGTCCTGCAGGAGGGCGCGGAGGACGTCTGACGGCGTCCTCCGCTCGTTCTTCCCACCTTCGTCGTGTTCTTCCGACACTTCTCGCCGGCCTTCGGCACCGCCCGTCGCACTCCACGACCCGCCTGGCAACCTGTGAAGGCTCTACGTGCTTGCAGGCGACGGGGGCGTCACGTCGTCATAGGCGACCGTCACGTCGTAGCTGCTGACGCCGCTGTACGTTCCGCTGATCGATTGGGTCTGGATCCCGGAGTGCGCCCGTTCGATCAGGTAGGTCGCCGTGTAGCTGATGTCGAGCGACGCCTGCTGGACGACGACGGATGCGGAGGCCGATTTGCCGGGAGCGATGTCCACGGTCGCCTGGTAGTTGAACTGCTGCGTCGTCGTCAGGCTGCCTCCCCAGGAATAGGCGAAGGTGGCCTCGACGGACGTCGTGGCCGTTCCCTCTACCACAGTCGGGATCCCGGCCGTGATCGACACCTGCGTCCCGAGCGCTATCCCCGCGGTGCTGCTCCATTCGCTCGTGGTGGACACCTCTTCCGTGAAGGCGATCTGCGCGCTCTGCTGCTCGCTCGAGCGGTTTTCCACAAGAAGAGTGTTGAGCGTCACAGGGGTCGGCTTGGGCGTGACATCCAGGTTGTAGTTGAACTGCTGCACGATTCGTCGAACGATGGGGTCCTGGACCAGATAGAAGCCGAAGGAATCGATGTTGACGCCCTCGGTGCCGAATACGCCCGCAATGTAGTAGTTCTCCACGTTGGGGTTCCCGTTCAACGCGAGGTCGACGGCGGTGCCGCCGGTGTTGCCGAACGAGAGCTTCTGACCGAGCATTTCCAACACGAACCCTGCGAGACGCCCGTCTTCCCCCGAGGAGAACTGGTACAGATCACAGGATCTGAGGGTCTCACTTGAGAGGTCGACTGTGACGGGGGGGAGGCACCCGTATGTTGGCGTCCCGCCGTAAGTCTTGGAAACGCTCCCATCATAGCTGTAGACGACGATCTGGGTAATGTAATCCGGATGGACACCGTCACTGGCGTAGGCGACGACCGTCATCGTCGAAATTCCCATCGGATCTGCGTACATGAACGGTACCCCTCCGCTACCGCCCACGCTGTTGGTCTGGACGGGCTGGGGGTCAGCCGTGCTTGAGATCGAGCCGGTTCCCTGGGAAACGGGCAGCATGTTGGTTGGCATCGTCATGCGTTTGTTGCTCCTCTGTAATTCTCATTGTGGTTTCGCCGGCGCGCGGCATCCGGTACCTTGTTCACCGAATAACGGCTAAAACTGGACGCTCTTTTTTTGACGTCGTACGCTAAACATGTGTTCGTCGGCACCGTAAGTCAACCTGTCAGGTGAACTGCCGATCACCGCACCGGGAGAAAAGGTAGCCTTTCAAACGCGGATCTGGAGGGATCCCATCTGCCGGTTTCCGAGCCGGCACGGGCACGGACCGTGTGGTCCGTAGCGGAGGACCGGGGCCGTGGGCTGATCCCTCCTGCCTCCCATCCTTTACCGCTCCTCCCGCACGACCTCCCCGGCCTTCATCACGAGGCGCACGCGCTCGATGGCTCCGAAGTCGTCGAGCGGGTTTCCCTGGATGGCGACCAGGTCCGCGCGGGCGCCGGGGGCGATGCGGCCCAGCTTGTCGTCCCCGATCAGGCGGGCGGCGTTGATGGTGGCCGCCTGGAGGACCCGCGCGGCGGGGATGCCGGCCTGGCGATAGGCGAAGAGGACGCGCTTCGCCGCCTCGCCGCGCGGAAGGCCGACGTTCCAGTACATGTCGGAGCCGGCGACGAACGGCGCGCCGGAAGCCGCGGCGCGGCGCAGCCAGCCTTCGGCGCGGGCGAGCATGGGGGCCATCTGCTCGCGGGGCGGCAGGGGAATGCCGGCGCGCTCGCGGGCGCGGGCGCCGATCACCGCGGTGTCCAGGTCCGGCGTGGTGGGGACGAGCGGGATCCGCTTCCGCGCCAGCAACGCCAGGATGGAGTCGGCGGCGAAGTAGCCGTGCTCGATGGCGTCCACCCCCGCGTCCACCGCGGGGCGCACGGCGCGGTCGTTGGTCGCGTGAGCGGTCACCTTCACCCCCAGCAGGTGCGCCTCGTCCACGATCGCGCGCATCTCCTCGAGCGAGAGCAGGCCGGGGTTGGGGGAGTTGTTCGCGTAGATCTTGATGAGGTCGGCGCCGCCCGTCACGTTCTCGCGGACGGCGACCCGCGCGTCCTGCGCCCCGCGCACGATGCGGTACTCCTGCCCGGCGAGGTGCCGGTGGCGGGGGTCCAGCCCCTGGAACTGCCCGCCCTCGGCGCTCAGGCCGGGACCGGAGACGTACATCCGCGGGCCCGGCAGCGTGCCCTCCTCGATCGCCCGCTTCAGCGCCACGTCCGCGAACAGCCCTGCGTTGCCCAGGTCGCGCACGGTGGTGAATCCCGCCTGAAGGTACTCGCGCGCGCGGGCGGCGCCGCGGAGCGCGCGCAGGACCTCGCCCTCCCTGGTCACCACATCCATGCCGATGCTCGCGAACGGCTCCACCTCCAGCAGGAGGTGCGTGTGCGCGTCGATCAGCCCCGGGAGCAGCGTGTAGGCGCGGAGGTCCAGCACGCGCGCCCCCGCCGGGGCGGCGAGGCTCTCGGCCACCGCCTCGATGGTCCCGCCGCGCACCAGGACGTCGCGCGCTCCCAGCATCACGCCGCGCTCGCTGTCGAAGACCCGCCCGGCGCGGATCAGCGTCGTCCCGGCCGTCGGCGCCGCCGGGGCGTGGACGTCCGCGCGAGGGGCGCACGCGCAGAGCAGCGCGACGCCGATCCACGGCATCTTCCTCCCCATCCTCCACCTCCTCCGCGCACGCGACAGGACTGGACGGCGGGTGGCCGCCGCCGCCTGGGATCTGCGTCGAGACCCCTCGCCGATCCTCCCCCGCCGGTATCGTGCCGGGGCGCGGGTCGTCCACCGCGGCGAATCTCCTTGCGGCGCCTGCTCCCGAGACCGAATGTTGCAGGCGCACGCCGCGCGAGGAGCGGTGGAGTGTCAGCAGAGGAGGCGGACGGATGAGAGGGACACGGTGGATGGCGGGCGTGGGGATGCTCGCTCTCCTGGGCGCGTGCGGCGGGGCAGGGCGGGGCACGGCGACGACGGGAGCGACGCCGGCACCCGCGGCGGAGGTCCGCGCGGCGGCGGCGGCGGACCCGCACGCCGGCCACCGGGCGACGGCGGCGCCGGCCTCGCCGGACGAGCGGTTCATCCGCGACATGATCGCGCACCACGCGCAGGCCATGGAGATGTCGGCGCTGGCGCCGCAGCGGGCGGCTCGCCCCGACCTGCGCCTGCTGGCGGAGCGCATCGACGCCTCGCAGCGCCACGAGATCTCGCTGATGGAGGCGTGGCTGCGTGCCCGCGGCCTGCCCGTTCCCACGGCGGGCGGCGAGCACGCGCACCACGGCCCCGCGGAGCACGAGGCGATGGCGGGGATGGCCACCCCGGCGGAGATGGCGCGCCTGGCCGCATCCACCGGCGCGGAGTTCGACCGGCTCTTCCTGGAGCTGATGATCCGGCACCACGAGGGCGCGCTGACCATGGTGGCGCAGCTCCTCTCCTCGCCGGGCGCGCGGGACCGCGAGGTCTACCGCCTCGCCTCGGACGTGGACGCCGACCAGCGCGCGGAGATCGCGCGCATGCGCCGGCTGCAGCAGGGTCCGGGCCCCACGCCCTGACCGCGCCGAGGCGCGGCGGAGCGGGCGGGCGGCACCCACACCTTCCCTTCAGCGACGGTACAGCATGAGATCCCAGACGACGTTCTTTCTCGGCGACAGGTGGGCGGGTGGCGTGGGGCGGCTCGCCCTGGCGGCGGGGCTCCTGCTGGGCGCGGCGGATGCGGCCGCCCAGGGCGGGGCGGCGGGGCGAGACCCCCGCGTGGGGCTGCGCGCGGGGTGGCACGACGCCGCCGCGGCTTCGATGGGGATGGAGCTGGTGGCGCACCGGCCCAACCCGGAGGGGTTCGTGCCGGCGGAGATGGGCGACTTCGCGTACGCGAACTCGGACCTGGCCTTCCGCGGGAGCTACGCCATCATGGGCGGCTACCACGGCTTCCAGGTGTGGGACGTGTCCGACCCGCGCAACCCGCGCATCCGCAAGGCGTTCCCGTGCCCCGGCGGGCAGGGCGACGTGTCCGTGCACGGCAACCTGCTCTTCGTCTCCGTCGAGGAGACGAGCGGCCGGGTGGACTGCGGGTCGCAGGAGATCGCCGACAGCGTGAGCACCGACCGCCTGGTGGGCGTGCGCATCTTCGACATCGGCAACATCGACCGGCCGCGCCAGGTGGCTGCCATCCAGACCTGCCGCGGCTCGCACACGCACACGCTGGTGCCGGACCCGCGCGACCGCAGCCACGTCTACGTCTACGTCTCGGGCACGTCGCCCGTGCGGCCCGCGGCCGAGCTGGCGGGGTGCACCGGCGGGCAGCCGTCTCAGAACCCGGAGACGGCGTACTTCCGCATCGAGGTCATCCACGTTCCGCTGGCCCGGCCACAGGACGCGCGCATCGTCTCGCGGCCGCGCGTGTTCGCGGACCCCAGCGGGAACCCGGCCGGCCTGTGGCGCGGCGGCAGCCACGGCGAGGGAACGCAGAGCACCGCGCAGACCAACCAGTGCCACGACATCACCGTCTACCCGGAGCTGGGGCTGGCGGCGGGCGCGTGCGCGGGGAACGGGATCCTGCTGGACATCCGCGACCCGGCCAACCCGACCCGCGTGGCCGAGGTGAGCGACCCCAACTTCGCCTACTGGCACTCGGCCACGTTCAACAACGACGGCACCAAGGTCCTGTACACCGACGAGTGGGGCGGGGGCACGGCGCCGCGCTGCCAGGCCACCGACCGCCGCGAGTGGGGGGCGGACGCCATCTTCACCCTGGACGGGCGCACGCTGTCGCGCACCCCGGTCTCGTACTACAAGCTCCCCGCGCCGCAGACGGCGCAGGAGAACTGCGTGGCGCACAACGGGTCGCTGGTCCCGGTGCCGGGCCGCGACATCATGGTCCAGGCGTGGTACCAGGGCGGCATCTCGGTCTTCGACTTCACGGACCCGGCGAAGCCGGTGGAGATCGCGTACTTCGACCGCGGGCCCATGAGCGCCACCCGGATGATGCTGGGCGGCCACTGGTCGGCGTACTGGTACAACGGGCACATCTACGCGTCCGAGATCGGGCGGGGGCTGGACGTGCTGCGCCTGACCCCGAACGAGCACCTGTCGCAGAACGAGATCGACGCGGCGCGCACGGTCCGCATGGACCAGTTCAACCCGCAGCTCCAGACGAAGATCGCCTGGCCGGCGAGCTTCGTGGTGGCGCGCGCGTACCTGGACCAGCTCGACCGCGGCCGCGGCCTGGCCGCCACGCGCTCGGTGCGGGTGGCCATGGAGCTGGACCGCATCGAGCGGCTGCCGCAGCCGCGGCGCCGCGCGCCGCTGCAGGCGCTGGCGACGGAGCTGGAGCGCGAGGCGCAGGGCTCGTCCGACGCGGCGCGGGTGCGCGCGCTGGCCGGGGTGGTCCGCGACCTGGCGGCGGGGCGGCGGATCGTCGCCAGCCGGTAAGGTCGGCCGGGACGGAGCCGCGCCGCGGGTGGCACGCCGCGGCGCGGCTCCGTCGTTTCCGGCGTCCTCCAGGCGGCGCGTCCGGGGCTGCGGGGCCGCTGGTGGGGACGCATTCTTGCGGCCCCGGTGCGGCTCACCTCTCACCGGGAGGACCCCATGGCGCGGATCGGAAAGCGGGCGAGGCGCGGGTTCTACGCAGTGACCGTGGCGCTGGGCTTCGGGTCGGGCAGCGCTCAGGCTCCCATCCCGACGGCCTGCGGGGAGGGCGACGGGGCGCGCGCCTGCAACCCCGCGGGCTGCAACCGGAGCTGCCAGGCGCAGGGTAGCATCAGCGGCTCCTGCACGGAGACGGGGCTCTGCCGCTGCGCCTTCTGAGCGTTGCGTGGCGGCGTCGCTGACGAGGAGGGGGCCGGGAGACCGGCCCCCTCCTCGTCTTTCCGCGCCGGGGGGGAAGACCGGAGGGCGGTCTTCCGTTAGATTGGCGGGATGATCTCCGTATCCAACCTCAGCAAAGAGTTCGGCGACCGCGTGCTGTTCGAGGACGCGGCGTTCCAGCTCAACCCCGGCGAGCGCTACGGCATCGTGGGCGCCAACGGCTCGGGGAAGACCACCCTGCTCAACATCCTGAGCGGCGACGCGCCGGCATCCGGTGGCTCCGTCTCCATCCCCAGGTCGCTTCGGCTGGGCGTGCTGCGCCAGGACCAGTTCCTCTACGAGCACGAGGAGGTGCTGGCCGTGACGCTCATGGGCAACCCGGAGCTCTGGGAGGCCATGGTCGCGAAGGAGGCGCTGCTGGCGAAGGCGCACGAGCACTTCGACGCCGACCGCTACACCGCGCTGGAGGAGACGGTGCAGCGCCTGGACGGCTACACGGCCGAGGCGCGCGCCGCCACCATCCTGGAGGGCCTGGGCCTGCCGGCGGAGGTGCACCGGCAGCCGCTCTCCACGCTCTCCGGCGGCTTCAAGCTGCGCGTCCTGCTGGCCCAGGTGCTGGCCGGGTCGCCCGACGTTCTGCTGCTCGACGAGCCCACGAACCACCTGGACATCCTCTCCATCCGCTGGCTGGAGAAGTTCCTCCACGACTTCGAGGGTCCCGTCGCGGTGATCAGCCACGACCACCGCTTCCTGGACAACATCGCCACGGGCATCCTGGACGTGGACTACCAGACGGTGACGCTGTACCACGGCAACTACAGCGACTTCCTGGTGCAGAAGGTGGAGGACCGCGACCGCAAGGAGAAGGAGATCGAGGGGCGGCAGAAGGAGATCGCGCACCACCAGAAGTTCGTGGACAAGTTCAAGGCCAAGGCGAGCAAGGCCCGCCAGGCCCAGAGCAAGCTGCGGATGATCGAGCGGAAGGTGGACGAGATGGAGGAGCTGCCGGGCTCGTCCCGGCGGTACCCCAAGTTCCGCTTCGCGCAGCGGCGCCCCAGCGGCAAGGAGGTGCTGAAGATCAAGGGGGTCCGGAAGGCGTTCGGCGACAAGGAGGTGCTCCCCGGCGTGGACCTGCTGCTGAACCGCGGCGACCGCCTGGTGATCATGGGCCCGAACGGCATCGGCAAGTCCACGCTGCTCAAGATCGTGATGGGCGAGCTGGAGGCCGACGCCGGCGCCGTGGAGTGGGGCTACGAGACGCAGCCCGGCTACTTCGCGCAGGACCACCACGAGCAGCTCGAGGAGTCCACCCGCACGGCGGAGGAGTGGCTCTGGGACTTCTGCCCCGGCAAGGACCGCGGCTTCGTGCGCGGACACCTGGGGCTGATGCTCTTCTCCGGGTCGGACGGCGAGAAGCGGCTTTCCGCCCTCTCCGGCGGCGAGGCGGCGCGCCTCGTCTTCTCGCGCCTGGCGCTGGAGCAGCCCAACGTCCTGGTGCTGGACGAGCCGACGAACCACCTGGACCTGGAGTCCATCGAGGCGCTGGTGCAGGGGCTGCAGACCTACGACGGCACGCTGATCCTGGTCTCGCACGACCGCTGGTTCGTGAGCCAGCTCGCCACGCGCGTGGTGGAGATCTCGCGCGCCGGCATCCGCGACTACCACGGGACGTACGAGGAGTACGTGCACGCCTGCGGCGACGACCACCTGGACGCCGACACGGTCGTGCTGAAGGCGCGCAAGGAGGTCCGCAAGGAGAAGCGGAAGGCGCCGGTCGGGTAGGGAAGGGGCACGTCGTCGGACGTCGACGTCGGCAACGTCGGAGGTAGAAGAAAGGGGCGGGGCAGCGGATGGAATCCGCCGCCCCGCCCCTTCTCCGTCTTCGTCCGCTCAGCCGGCGGACGACGCCGCGTCGTCCGCCGGGGTCAGTACGTCCAGACGGGCTGGGCGACGTAGAGCACGTCCACCCGGTCGTCCCGGTCGCGGTCCACCAGCTCGGCCAGGTGCACGTCACCGGACCGCACCAGCAGGATGCGCGGCGAGTCGGGGCGCGAGACCCACTGGCCGGTCAGGGGCCGGTCGTAGCCCAGCGAGAGGGCGTGCAGCCCCAGGCGGCCCAGCACCACGTCGCCCAGGACGCCGAGAAGCGTGCCGCGGTCCAGCCGGCCCACGTCCGCGGTGCGGCGGTAGACGACGTCATCCACCAGGCCGCGGCTCCAGAGCAGGCCCTGGTCGTTGCCCAGGCCGAAGCCCTTCTCCAGGCACCACTCGCGTCCCCAGTTGGGGTGCCCGGCGCCGGAGCGGCAGAACGCCGGGGCGTTCGCCTTCGGGCGCTGGTCGCCCATGCGGCGCAGCTCCCAGCCGCCCAGCTCGCGCGCGCGGCGCTCGTCCAGGTCGAAGAGCAGCTCGTTGTCGCGGTTGTGCACGTACACGCGGTCGCCGTTCTCCCGCAGCAGTAGCGCGGCGGGCGCCAGCCCGCGCGCCGAGCCGCGGGCCGCGGCGCCGGCGATCATCCACTGGTGCGGCCGCGAGCTGGTGGCGAACGAGCGCAGGGTCCCCGGCAGCGAGCTCACGCGCGTCCGCAGCACGTCGCCGCGCAGGTCGGCCCCGCGCCCGGCGAGCAGGGTGCGGCGCGCGCGGACGTGGCGCGCGCGGCGGCCATCCGCGAGCGCCGCAC
>JASLAX010000149.1 GCA_030146875.1 Longimicrobiaceae bacterium | reverse complement strand
GAGCACCTGAAGGGCCCTCAGGACGCCTCCCAGCACGTCCGAGCCTCGAATGCGCTGACGAAGCGATGCACGGGCGAACACCCCCCGCTGCGGCCTGCCCTGCCTTGGAAGAGCGCTCGCTCGAGTTTTCGGACGGTCTCGCTCGCGGGAGAGGGTGGACGGCTCTAAGGCCGGCCGGGTGAGGGCTTCCGGCGCACGTCCATCCCCCCTCCGGCGATCTCCCCCCCAACGTACGCCCGCCCGCATGTCCACCTTCCTCGCCGACGGCTCCGTCGCGGCCGCAGCACCGGTCGCGGCCGAGCGGCCTCTCTCCTCCGGACGCATGGCGGCGCTCGTCGCCACGGCGACGGGCGTCCTGCTCCTCTTCTACGTGTGGGCGGTCGTGGTGCTCGCCGCCATCGGCGTGGCGCTGGTCGTGGGCGCGGTGGCCGCGCTGGCGGCGGCGCGGGTCGGGTTGATGGGGGTGGTGGTGGGATGGCTGCAGCGGTTGGTGGGCGTGGGAGGCGTGGTGCTGCGGTCGCTCGGCGTGAGCCGGGGAGCGGACTACCGCATGCCGCTCTCCCGCGCGGACGCGCCGCGGCTGTTCGAGCGGGTCGAGCGCCTGTCCGCGCGCCTGGGGATGGCGCCGCCGGACCAGGTGGCGCTGGAGATGGGGGCGAACGCGTACGTGGAGCTGCGCGGCGTGCGGACGGGGCGAGGGAGGACGACGCTGGGGATCGGCCTCGACTTCCTGGCCGTTCTCACCGAGCGGCAGCTCGAGGCCGTGCTGGCGCACGAGGTGGCGCACGCGCGGCTGATCCAGCGGGGGTGGCGCGGATGGCTCAACGGCGGCAACGCGCGCATGCAGCAGGCCGCGTCCGGGCTGCGGATGCTGGCGGAGGCGACGGGGAAGGAGGACCGGCCCGCGCGGCTCCCCGGCGCGCTGGCCATGGTGCCCGAGCGGCTGGGGCGCACCGCCGCGTGCCTGGCGATGGCGTACTCGCGCCAGCACGAGTTCGCGGCCGACCGGCTGGCGGCGGAGACCTGCGGCACCGAGACGGTGCGCGACACCCTGGTCTTCACGCACGTGCTGGGCGAGACCTGCGGCCGGGCGAGCTGGCGCGACCGCGTGCTGCAGGCGGAGCGCGGCGGCTCCATGACGGAGTGGCTCCGCGAGCGCATCACCCCGGCGGGGACCGAGCGCGCGCGCATGGAGGCGAAGGCGATGGCCGCGCCCTGGACGGTGGAGGACGGAACCCACCCCGCCCTGCGCGACCGCGTGGACGCGCTGCCGCGCTCCAGCGCGCGCGGGGAGGCGGGCGACGAGCCCGCGTCGGCGCTGCTGGCGGACCCCGACGGCGTGGCCGTGCGCCTGGTCCGCCACCTGGAGGGGATCTCGGACCAGGAGGCGCGGAAGGAGAGCGACCGGCTGCGGCGCGTCGTACGGAAGAACGCGAAGGCCAAGGGAACGGAGCTCCAGCGCTTCTGGCGCATGGTCTCCCTGGTGGGCGGGGTCGTGGTGGCGTGGTTCGCGATCCTCGCCGCGGTCGACGGCGCGGAGGAGGCGCTGCGCTTCGCGGACTGGATCGCGGTGGGGGCGGCCGCCCTGGTGGGTGGGGCGCTGCTGATGCGCCAGGCGCGCTGGCGCGAGCGGACGCCGCTCCCCGTGCCGCCCGTGGCGGCGTGGGAGGATGCGATCTGGGAGCCGGCGGACCGGACCGTGGGCGACTGGACCGAGGCCGTGGAGCGCGACGTCCACGCCGGCGTGCCGGGCGGGCTCTCGCGCGGAAAGCGCGCGCGCCGCCTGGCCGAGGAAGCGTACCGAGCCCTCGCCGCCTGCGACTACCGCCGCGCGCTCGTCGCCGCGGCGCTGTCGCAGAAGGAGAAGCCGGGGATTCCCGAGGCGCAGGTGGCGGAGGGGATCGCGGGGGCGTACTTCGGCGCGGAGGGGTACGGGGCCCTGGGCCCCGCTCTCGCGGCCGCAGGGGCGGGCCCGTCGCTGAGCTGGGCGATCGGGTGGGCGGCGGCGCTCCGCGGCGAGTGGGGCACGGCGGAGGCGTACCTGCTCGACGCGACCGACCGCGGGCGCGACGAGCCGACGATCCTGGCGGTGCTCGCGCACGCGCAGTGGCGCACGGGCAAGGCGCGCGAGGCGGCGCGCACCGCCCGCCGCGCGGCCGGTCGCGGGCCCGCCGAGCCGCGGCACCGCATCCTGGCCACGCACGCGCTGCTCTCCGAGGGCCTGGCCCGCAGCGCGCGCGAGGAGCTCGCCGCCCTCGAGGCCGGGTGGCCGGAGCACCCCGACGTGCTCGCCGCCGGGGTGCGGACCCGCGTCCTGCTGGGGGAGGACGGCGAGGCGCTGCGCCTGGCCGCGCGCTTCGCCGTCCGGCATCCCGGCGCGGAGACGGAGATCCGGGTGGGCAACGCCCTGCTGGAGTCCGCGTCCGCGGCGGCGTGGACGGCGGCGGAGGCGTACTTCCGCCACGCCGTGGAGCGCGGCGGCCGGCCGGACGCGTTCCTGGGGCTGGCGCGCGCCGCGTGGCTGCGGCACGACTGGGCGGCCTCCCGCGCGCACCTGCTGGCCGCGCTGGACCTGACCCGCGCGGTGGACCCGGCGGCGACCCCACCCGCGGACCTCTTCCCCACCGTCTGCCGCGGCCTGCTGGCGCTGGGGGAGGAGGAGCCCTGCGGGGCGTGGTGGGTGGCGGCGGAGCTGGGCGAGAACCCGGCGGGCTTCGCCCGGCTGCACGTCCTGGTCTGCCACCGCGCGCCGGCGGACGCCGTGCGCTTCGCCGGGGAGCTGCGCGGGGCGCTGGTGCCGGGCGGCCCGCGCGGCGACGAGGGGATCACGTGGGAGGACGCTCCCGCCGACGAGCGGCCCACCGGGCCGCTGGTGCCGGGCGCGTACCGCTACCGCTTCGAGAGCGTGGCCGCGTGACGCCCCTCCGCGCCCTCGCCCCCGAAGCCGGGGCCGGCCCGCGGCTGGACCCGCAGCGCATCGTGGAGACGGTGGCCACGCTCCGCGAGCGCATCCACGAGCGATTCCCCGCCAGCGGGCTGGAGCGCCTCGCCGGCGAGCTGCACGGCATCTCCCAGACGACGGTGTCCCGGCTGGAGTGGACCGACCGGCCCCACGTCGCCCTCCGCTCGGCCGTCGTCCTGGTCATCGTGCTCATCGTGGGGACCGTCGCCAGCGTCACCTTCCGCCTGAACTTCCAGGCGCGGGTGGACGACCTCGCCACGCTGCTGCAGGTGATCGAGTCGGGGCTCAACGACATCCTGCTCCTGGGCGCCGCCATCCTGTTCCTGGTGACGGCGGAGGGCCGGGTGAAGCGGAATCGCGCCCTGCGCTTCATCCACGAGCTGCGCGCGCTGGCGCACATCGTGGACATGCACCAGTTGACGAAGGACCCGGACCGGCTGCTCCACGGCGGCGGGGACACCCCGTCCTCGCCGCGGCGCTCCATGACGCGCTTCGAGCTGGCGCGGTACCTGGACTACTGCTCCGAGATGCTGGCCCTGATCAGCAAGGTCGCCGCCCTCTACGCGCAGCACTTCGACGACCCGGTCGTCCTCCAGGCCGTGGACGGCGTACAGGGGCTGACGACGGCGCTCAGCGGCAACATCTGGCAGAAGATCGGGCTGCTGGACGAGGGGGCCTGACGCCCGCCCCGGGCGGGGGAAAGGAGGACGAGAAAGGACGGCGAGACCCCGGTCTCCGCCGTCCTTTCTCGTCCCCGCGGCGCGCCCCCGGCGCGGCCGCCCCTCACATCAGCGCCCGAAGCGCTCAACGAAGCGCCGCTCGGCGTCGGTGGTGCCGATCAGGATGAGCTCGGCGCCGGACGGGAGCGCGGTCCCCGGGTCGGGGTTGATGACGGCGGAGCCGTCCACCTCCAGCGCCACCACGCTGCACCCCGTGGTCTCGCGGATGTCGGTCGCGGCCAGGGGGCGGCCGGCGAGCGACGGGGGAACGGGGTGGCGGAACACGTCCAGCCCTTCGGCGAGCATCACCACGTCGCCCTTCTCCAGCACGTTGAACACGGCGTTCGCGCCCATGCTGGCGTACGACATCACGAAGTCGGCCCCGGCGCGGTGCAGCGTGGCCACGTTGCGCTCCAGGGTGGCCCGACTGACGATCTGCACGTGCGGGCAGAGGCGGCGGACGTACAGCGTGAGGTAGATGTTGACGGCGTCGTCGTTGGTGGTGACGACCGCCGCCGCCGCCTCGGCGATCCCCGCCCGCTCCAGCACCGCGCGGTCGGCCGCGGACCCCACCACGTAGCGATCCTCCGGCTCGCGCACCATCTCCGGGTTGCGCTCCACGATGCGCCATCTGGCCTCGCGCTCCTCCAGTGCCGCCGCCACCGAGCGCCCCACCCGCCCGCCGCCCAGGATGACCACCGGCGCTTCGGGGGTGCCGTAGATCACCATGAGCTCCGCGAAGCGGGCGAGCTGCTCCTCGGTCCCCGCCAGCACCAGCGCGGTGGAGGGGCCCAGCAGGCTCTCGGGCGTGGGCGGCTCGAATCGCCCCCGCTCCCACAGCCCCACCACGGTGAGCCCCGTGGCCTCGCGGACCCGGCTGTCGGCCAGGCGGGTGCCGATCAGCGGGGTGCCGGTGACGGGCGCCTCCGCGATCAGCAGGTCCCCGAAGCGGCCGATGACGCCCGCGCGGCCGTCCCCGCCCAGCGTGCGGCGCGCCAGGGCGCGGCCCAGCATCTCCGGCACGTGCAGCACGTGGGAGCTGCCGGCCAGCTCCAGGATGTCCACCGAGTCAGGCGAGCGGACGATGGAGACCAGCGGCACCGCCGCGGCGACCTCGCGGGCGGTGAACGCGATGTTGGTGTTCTCGAAGTCGTCGCCGGTGGCGACCACCAGCGCGGCGTGCTCCGCCCGGCACGCCAGGTAGGTCTCCACCTTGTCGCGGTCGCCCACCACCACGCGGACCCCGGAGTCGTGGAGGTCCATCGCCGTCTTCACGTCGGGCTCGATCACCCAGTACGGCCGGCCGTGGTACGCCAGGCGCTGTGTCAGCGAGATGGCGATGGGGTCATAGTGCGTAAGGATCACGTGCCCCGTCGCGTCGCCAGGCACGCTGCGGGGGGTGCGGGCGGCCTGGCGCGCCTCCAGCCACGGCGCGAAGAAGAGCTGGATGAAGGCGAAGGGCAGCACGATGAGCAGGTACATGACCCCCGAGACCATCACCAGCATGCTGAAGGCGCGGCCGGCATCGCTCTGGAAGGTGATGTCGCCGAAGCCCAGCGTGCTCATCACCGTGAGCGTCCAGTAGAAGCCGGTCAGCCACGAGTGCTGCTGCCCCTCGGCCGCCATCAGCACGTGGAAGGCGATGCTGTACGCCGTGATCATGGCCATCATCACCAGCACGTAGCCGCGCAGCGCCCGCAGGTTGCGGCGGGCGGTCCCCAGCTGGAGGTACGCGGCGAGCTGGGCCGGAAGGAACTTCATGGCGTGGTCCATCCCACGGGTGGCGGCGGGTCCCCGCGCTCAGCCTACGCGCCGGGGCGCCGGGTGGCAACGTCCGCGCACCACCCTCCGTCGGCATGCCGCGGAGGCGCAGGGGGCTCGCCTCTTGCGTGGGAAGGCTGCAGCGGGTATTTTCCTTCCGATATTCGGAAGTACGGACGGAACGGTTAACAATCTTAAGGAACGCTGGAGATGGCGGAGCCGCGCATCGACGACACGGACCTGCACCTGCTGGAGATGCTCCAGCGCGGCGGGCGCACGTCGCAGCACGACCTGGCCCAGGCGGTGGGGCTCTCCTCGCCGGCGGTGGGGGAGCGGCTGCGGAAGCTGGAGGACCGCGGCGTGATCCGGCACTTCACGGCGGTGCTGGACCCCAGGCGGGTGGGGCGCGACGTGACCGCATTCATCTTCGTGGGGATGGGCGGGTCGGACTTCTATCCCGACTTCCGCGCCCGCGTGGCGGTGCACCCCGAGGTCCTGGAGTGCCACTCGGTCACGGGGCAGGGCTCGCACCTGCTGAAGATCCGCACCGACAGCACCTCCACGCTCGAGGCGCTGCTGGCGGAGATCCAGTCGTGGCCGGGGATCCAGTGGACGACCACCAGCATCGTGCTGAGCACGGTCAAGGAGACCACGCACCTCCCGCTGCTCGAGCATGCGCGGCCGGACGGGGCATAGGACGGACGCACCGCGGGCGGCAGGCCGCCCGCCACCTTCGGAAGGAGAGGTCACGCAAGATGCCCAGGACGTCCCCCCGGTTCGATCCCCTCGCGGCCGCCAAGGGCTGGACCGTGGACTCGCGCAACGTGGCGGCCGACGCCAAGCCCATGGACATCGAGGCCATCTTCGGCGAGAACACCTTCTCGCTGGCCGAGATGCGGGCGCGGCTGCCCAAGCAGGTCTACAAGACCATCGTCTCCACCATCGAGCACGGCGCGCAGCTCGACCCGTCGGTGGCCGACGCCATCGCGCTGGCGATGAAGGAGTGGGCGCTGGAGCGCGGGGCGTCGCACTTCACGCACTGGTTCCAGCCGCTCACCGGCTCCACCGCCGAGAAGCACGACTCCTTCATCACGCCCAACGCCGGCGGCGGGGCGGTGGCGGAGTTCAGCGGCAAGGACCTGATCCAGGGCGAGCCCGACGCCTCGTCGTTCCCGTCGGGCGGCCTGCGCGCCACCTTCGAGGCGCGCGGCTACACCGCGTGGGACCCCACCTCGCCCGCGTTCATCGTGGAGACGCCGGCGGGGTGCTACCTCTCCATCCCCACGGCGTTCGCGTCGTGGACGGGCGACGCGCTGGACACCAAGATCCCGCTGCTGCGCTCCATCAACGCCCTGGACGAGCAGGCGCGCCGCGCGCTGACCCTCTTCGGCGTGGAGACGCGCCGCGTCATGGCTACCTGCGGGCCCGAGCAGGAGTTCTTCCTGATCGACGAGGAGTTCTACTACCGCCGCCCCGACCTGGTGACGACCGGGCGCACGCTGATCGGCGCCAAGCCGCCGCGCGGCCAGGAGCTGGAGGACCACTACTTCGGCTCCATCCCCGACCGGGTGCTGGCGTTCATGATGGAGGTGGAGCGCGAGCTCTACAAGCTGGGCGTGCCGGTGAAGACGCGGCACAACGAGGTGGCCCCCGGCCAGTTCGAGATGGCGCCCATCTACGAGGCCGCCAACATCGCCGCCGACCACCAGCAGCTGATGATGATCACGCTGCGGCGGGTGGCGCCCAAGTACGGGCTGGTCTGCCTTCTCCACGAGAAGCCCTTCGCGGGCGTGAACGGGAGCGGCAAGCACCTGAACTGGTCGCTGGGCACCGAGTCGGCGAACCTGCTGGAGCCGGGCGACACGCCGCACGACAACATGCAGTTCCTCTTCTTCTGCACCGCCGTGCTGCGCGCGGTGGAGCGGCACCAGGACCTGCTGCGGGCGGCGGTGGCCTTCGCGGGGAACGACCACCGCCTGGGCGCCAACGAGGCGCCGCCGGCCATCATCTCCGTGTTCCTGGGCGACCAGCTGTCGGACGTGTTCGAGCAGATCGAGCAGGCGGGGAGCGCCACCAGCAGCAAGCAGGGCGGTCTGATGGGGCTGGGCGCGCAGGTGCTGCCGCACATCCCGCAGCACGCGGGCGATCGCAACCGGACGTCGCCGTTCGCCTTCACCGGCAACAAGTTCGAGTTCCGCGCGCTGGGCTCGTCGCAGAGCGTCTCCTTCGCGGCCACGGTGCTCAACACCATCATGGCCGAGTCGGTGGACGAGCTGTGCACGCTGCTGGACGCGGAGCTGGCGAAGGGCACGTCGTTCGAGGACGCGCTGCGCGCGCTGATCGCCGACGAGATCCGCAAGTCGAAGCGCATCGTCTTCAACGGCGACGGCTACAGCGCGGAGTGGCAGCACGAGGCGGAGCGCCGCGGCCTGCTGAACTCGCGCACCACGCTGGACGCGCTGGAGCTCCTGCCGTCCGAGAAGAACCGCGCGCTCTTCGAGAAGTACGGCATCCTGTCCCACCGCGAGCTGGAGTCGCGGCACGAGGTGGCGCTGGACCAGTACTTCAAGACCATCAACATCGAGGGCGAGACCACCGCCGAGATCGCGCGGACGATGATCCTGCCCGCGGCGGTGCGCTACCTGAACGACCTGCTCGCCGCGTCGGAGCGGGCGCAGGCGATCCAGCTCCCGGGTAAGGGCCTGCGTCGCACGGTGGAGGAGGTCGACACGCTGGTGACGGAGCTCGCCGACGCGCTGGACACGCTGGTGAAGCAGAACGAGGAGCTGGGCGGCGAGGACGTCCACTCCAAGGCCTACCACATGCGCGACCGCATCGTCCCGGCGATGGTCGCCGTGCGCGAGGCCGCGGACCGGCTGGAGAAGGTGCTCCCCGACGACCTGTGGCCGCTCCCGCGCTACCGCGAGATGCTGTTCATCAAGTAGCCGCCCGAGGTCGATAGCGGATGCACGGAGCCCCGCCCTCTCGCGAGAGAGGCCGGGGCTCCGTGTCGGTGTAACGACGAACGGCTAAGGCAGGGTGAACTCCACGATCGCCGGCTCCGGGTCCTCCCGCGCGGCGTACAGCTTCCGTCCCTTCGGGTCCACCGCGATGGAGCCGTAGTCGCCGTCCAGCTTCAACTCGCGCAGCCGCTTCCCCTCCCAGTCGAACACGTGCACCGCGTCGCCCCCCGTCGCGCGGCCGGCGTGGCTCTTCCGCGTGCGCCCGGAGTACAGCGCGTAGATGCGGTCGGCGGTGGAAGCCACGTTGACGTAGCCGAACCTCAGCTCTTCGCCGCCGTCGAACACCGGGGCGCCGCCGTGAGAGGCGACGCGGTACACGGGCTCGAACCCCTCCGCTCCGCGTCCCTCCGCGGCCCGGGTTCCGTCGGCGCGGAGGATCTCCACCCGGTCCGCGTGCCGCAGCGCCAGCGCGACGAGCCCACGCGTTGGATGCGCAGTGGCCAGGCTCTGCGCGGCGTGCTGCCGGACCTGGATGGGTACCGGCACCGTTCCCAGCCCCGGCGGAGTCGTGCCCGCCATGCGCACCAGCTCACCCCGCGCGTTCATCACGGCCAAGCGCCCCTCCGCGGTGAACAAACCGGGGCTCACGACGGTCGTGTCGGAGACCCACACCGGACTGGTGAGCGGAGCCCCTGCCCCGAGCTGGAACGCGGGCCAGTCGCCCGCCGTTCCCGACCGGGCGGGGTCCACGGGCACACCCACCAGGCGGCTCCGGTCGAAGTCGAAGACCCAGACCCGGTCGCGATCCCTGCGGTCGGCGACCACCCGCCACGCGCCCCGGAACTCGTTCGGTCCGTCCCCCCGCTTCCCGAGCGATCTCTCCAGCGCTCCGTCGGCACGGCGGATCAGGTGAACGGCGAACTCGGCCCGGTCGTCCAGCACGACCAGCCGTTCGCCCGCGACCGCCATCGCGCCCGGCCGGCCGAGCCGGTCGCTGCTGTGGAGGACACGCCCGCGCAGGTTCGGATCGGTGCCGCGCTCGCAGCCGCCGACCGCCGCCAGCATCACGAGGGCGATCAATCCACGGGCCGGGGCTCCTCCCGCGAGGGAGTGCGTCATCGCTCGGACGGCCATCATCCGGCGGAGCAACGTCCTTCGGACTTGTAGTAGTAGCCCCGGAAGGCGTACGTCCCGATCACGCAGATGCCTTCCGGGTCCGGGCAGCACGTCCCGGTGGCCGGCGGCTTGTCGATCTGCGCGCACGCGACGTTCTCCTGAACTGTTCCGGAGGACGTGACCTCTACCGGCGCGAACACGAGCGCGGCTGCGATGGGAGCCGACGCGAGCAGGAGGTGCTGGAGTCGCATGGTTTCCGGCGGGTGCAGGAATGCCGTGCACGAGGAGCTTCGGGGCGACGGCGGGATGACGGCTCAGCGCAACGTACTTCCGCGATTCCTAAAGGTCAATCTCTGGATCAGGACTCCGGCATACAAGAAGCCCCTGCGCTCTTTCGAGGCAGGGGCTTCGTGCGTCCACCGACCTGCCGCGAGGTTCAGCTCGCCGGCCTCTCCCGAATCTGTCCGACCTCGCGGCGCAGGTGGTCCAGGTGCATGGTGAATACGGAGTCCTCCTCCGGTTCCGCGCGGCCGTCGGCAGCCAGGACGGCCAGGCCCAGGCCGCTGAGCGAGGTCACCACCTGCTCGGCGTTGTGCGTGCCCAGGTCGCGGTCCATCGCAACCACCGCCCGGAGGTATTCGGGGGTGGTCGTGAGGTAGTCCTGCAGCGCGTCGGGGTCGTCTGCGCGGCGCACGCTGGAGCGGACGGAGGTCAGCAGCTCCTCGGAGGAGGGGGTCTCGCCGGTGACGGCGGTCCACACCTGCTCGAAGATCTCCATCTCCTGCGCGTCCACGTTCCCGTCGCCGCCCAGGATCAGGCCCAGGTACGTGACCAGGTGGCGCGCGGCGTCTCGCTCGATGGTCTCGGCGCCGGTCCAGTAGCCCTGCGCGTGGGCGTTGCGGGCCGCCGCCACGACCAGCCTGGCCAGCTCGTCGGCGGGTAGCTTGATGCTCTGGCTCATCGGAATTTCGGGTGGGAGTGACGCGCCGCGCGTGCGGCGCCGCTGCAACGTGCCGGTCGCTGGCGGGCGCCGCAACCCTCGGCCACCCCCGCGCGGGCGTGGACGCCGGGAACGCGAGGAGGGCCGGCTCCCCTGCGGGAACCGGCCCTCGTCATCGCCGCGGCGGTCGGGTCAGACGGCGGCCAGCTCGGGCTCGCCCTCGGACGCCATCTGCACGCGGAGACGCTTCTCCTCGTCCCAGGTGCGGAAGCAGGCGTGCCCGAACTCGCGCGCGGCGCGGCCCTGGTCGGGAAAGCCGAAATAGTCGGTCCACCCCATCTCCTGCGCCTTCCACTTGCAATCCCACACGAAGCGGACCACGCGGGCCTCTCCGCCGGCGGTGATCGTCGCCACGCCGCGGTAGAACTCGCACCCGGAGATGCCGCGGATCTCGATTGCCTCGATGGGAAGCCCCGGGTATTCTTCGAGCGCCTTGGCGATGGTCCGCTCGACCTTCACGGGAGGGGAGCCGGCGTCGAAGGTGACCGCGCCGGCGGAGCGGCCGGTACGCAGAAAGGACTCGAGCGCCTCGCGGAACTCGTCGGTGGCGCGAGAGCGCTCCAGCAGGTCACGGATCATCTTGGCCGGGGTCAGAGGGTTGACGACTCAGAGCGGGCTTCCAGAAGATAACACCGAAGGCGCATCCGTTCAATCCTCCCAAGCGCAAGCGAGGGAGGAACTTGCGTCCGCCGTGCCCGGAGGCGGGGGACCGGACCTCCATCCCCCCGCCGAGGTGGTCTCCATCGCCCGTCGCCTGGAGGACGCGGGGTTCTCCACCTGGACCGTGGGCGGGGCCGTGCGGGACGCGCTCGCCGGCCGCGCGCCGGGCGACTGGGACCTCACCACCGCCGCCCGCCCGGGCGACGTGCGCCGGCTCTTCAAGCGCACCGTGCCCGTCGGCCTCGCCCACGGCACGGTGGGCGTCGTGGGTCGCGACGGGGCGATGTACGAGGTGACCACCTTCCGCCGGGACGTGGAGACGGACGGCCGCCACGCGCGCGTCGTCTTCTCCGACACGGTGGAGGAGGACCTGCTCCGCCGCGACTTCACCATGAACGCGGTGGCCTGGCACCCGCTCACCCGCGAGGTGCGCGACCCGCACGGCGGACGCCAGGACCTGGCCCGCGGCATCCTGCGCACCGTCGGCGAGCCTTCGGAGCGGTTCCGCGAGGACCGCCTGCGCGTCCTGCGCGCCCTGCGCTTCGCCGCGCGCTTCGGGCTGCGCATCCACGAGGACACCTGGGTCGCCTCGCGCGCCGTCGCGGCCGACCTGCCGCTGCTCTCGGCCGAGCGCATCCGCGAGGAGCTGCTGAAGTCGATGCGCGAGGTGGGGCGGCCCTCCACCGCGCTGCGGCTGTACGAGCAGTCGGGGGCGCTCGCCTCCCTCTACCCCGAGCTGCGGGCGTGCGTGGGGGTGCCGGACGGGGAGGAGGACGTCTGGTCGCACCTCCTCCGCGCGATGGACGCCGTCCCGCGCCACCGGCCGTGGATGCGTCTGCTGGCGCTGCTCCACGACGCGGGGAAGGCGCGCGTGGAGCCCGGGCCCGACGGCAGCTTTCCCGGCCACGCCGGGGCCGGCGCGGCGGCCGCGCGCGACGTCCTCCGCCGGCTGAAGGCGTCCAACGCCGACACCGATCGCACGGTGCACCTCGTCGCGCAGCACTCCGACCGGCCGCGCTCGGACGCGCCGGCGCCGGAGGTGCGGCGCTGGGTGCGTCGCGTCGGGCCCGAGCACCTGACCGACCTCTTCCGCCTCCTCGGGGCGGACCTGCGCGGGCGTTCCCGTCCCGACCGCGCCGCCATGGAGGAGCTGGCGGCGCTGCAGCGTCGCACCCGGAGGCTCCTGC
The DNA here is from genome assembly GCA_030146875.1 of Longimicrobiaceae bacterium. GTDB lineage: Bacteria > Gemmatimonadota > Gemmatimonadetes > Longimicrobiales > Longimicrobiaceae > JASLAX01. Next base: position 23,676 of record JASLAX010000149.1, on the reverse strand, counting down.
GCGAGAGGGCGCCGATGGACGTCGGCGGGCTGGCCATCGGGGGGGCGGAGCTGCGCGCCCTGGGGATCCCGCCGGGGCCGCTCTACGGCGAGATCCTGCGCGACCTGCTGGAGGCGGTGACGGACGACCCGTCGCTCAACCGGCGCGACCTCCTCCAAGAGCGGGTGCGGCGGCGGATCTCCTGACGTCGGTCCAGCTCGCGCAACGCGCCGAGATGACGAGCAACGGACGCGGAGCTCGCGGGGTTCACGGAGTTCGCGGAGGACAACGGGGGGACACGGGGGGACAACGGGGGACAGACGGGGGGCGTTCTCCGCGTACTCCGCGAACTCTCCGTTCCACTCCGCGCTCCCTTCCCTGGATCGTCGACTGCCGCGCGAGAAGTCCTGCGCGGTGGCGACGGGAACCAACCACGGGAGGAATGATGGCGGAAGCTTGGCTCCGAGGTCCGGTGGAGGGCGTCGACCCGTGGCTGCAGCCGGCGGCCCACGCGCTGATCCAGGCGCTGGAGGACGTGGAGCGCGCGGTCGACGGCCTCTCCGCGGGAGAGGTGTGGGCGCGGCCGGGCGGAGCGGCGTCGATCGGCTTCCACCTGCGCCATCTGGCGGGGAGCACGGACCGGCTCTTCACCTACGCGCGCGGCGGCCAGCTCGACGATCTGCAGCGGCTGCGGCTGGAGGAGGAGGGCGAGCCCGGCACTCCGCCGTCCACCGCGGCCGAGCTGCTGGACGCCGTCCGCGCCGTCTTCTCCGATGCGCTGGCGGAGCTGCGCGCGGCCCGTCGCGAGGAGCTGCTCGACGCACGCGAGGTCGGCCGCGCGCGCCTCCCCAGCACGCGCCTGGGTCTCCTCTTCCATGCCGCGGAGCACGCCTCGCGGCACGCGGGACAGGTCGTCACCACCGAGCGCGTCCTCCGCGGCCTCGGCGTGGAAGCGGCCGGGCGATGAGCGCGTCGAACGGCCCGCCGGCCGAGGGGAGAACGGACGTGTCGGGCGCGTACGACCGCTGGTCCGCGAGCTACGACGCGGACCGGAACGCGACGCGGGACCTGGATGCCGTCGTCCTCCGCACCCACGGGCCCGACCCGGCGGGGCTGCACGTGGTGGAGGCCGGCTGCGGAACGGGGAAGAACACGGAGTGGATCGCCCCCCGCGCGCGCAGCGTCGTCGCGCTCGACCTCTCCGAGGGGATGCTCGCGCGGGCCAGGGAGCGCGTCGCGGCCGCGCACGTCCGCTTCGCGCGCCACGACCTGCGCGACGCCTGGCCGGTGGAGGACCGGTCCGTCGACCTCGTCCTGATCGACCTGGTCCTGGAGCACGTGGAGGACCTCGCGCCCGTCTACGCGCACGCCGCGCGGGCGCTCCGGCCGGGCGGCTCGCTCTTCGTCTGCGAGCTGCACCCGTTCCGCCAGCTTCGCGGCGGCCAGGCCCGCTTCGCCGGAGAGGGCGGGGAAGAGGAGCTGGTCCCCGCGTTCGTGCACGACGTCTCGGAGCACGTGGGGGCCGGCCTGGCCGCCGGCCTCGTCCTCTCCGCGCTGCGCGAGTGGCGCGACGACGCGGCGGACCGGCTGTCGTTCCCGCGCCTGCTGTCCCTCACGTTCCGCCGGTAGCCGAGATCGCGGTTGCCGGCCCTTGACCACCGTGGTACTGTGTACTACATTATTGTCTCATGGAATCGTCGCGGCCGTATCTCGAGTTCGTGTACACCCAGCTGTTCGAGCGTACCCGGAAGGACGTGCTGACCGACGAAGAGGTGAGACGGCTGGAGGACGAGCTGCTGGAGAACCCCGAGGCGGGCGCGGTGATGCGTGGCACGGGCGGCGTGCGGAAGGTGCGCGTCGCCATCGACGGGCGGGGAAAGAGCGGGAGCGCTCGCGTCACGTACCTGTACGTGCACCGGCAGGAGACCGTCTACCTGCTGCTGGCGTTTCCCAAGAACGTGCAGGGAAACTTGACCGACGAGCAGAAGAAGGCGGTGCGGAGGCTCGCCTCCGCGATCGAGGCCGAGGACTGGCCGCGCGGGAACGTCCGCGTCCACTGAAAGGGGGAGGGATGGCGAAGGGGAAGGGAGACCGCGTGCAGGTCACCGACATGAACTTCGGCGAGCTGCTGCTGGAGGGGCTGCGCGAGGTGCGCGCCGTCCAGGCGGGCGCCGCCGAGCCGGCGCGCCGCGTCCGCCGGGCGATGACCGAGCGCGACGCGACGGTCGCGCCGCCGGTCCGGTACGACGGCGCGGGGATCCGCGGGATCCGCGAGCGGATGGGCCTGTCGCAGGGCGTGTTCGCGAAGGTGCTGAACGCCAGCGCGGAGACGGTGAAGGCGTGGGAGCAGGGGAAGCGCGAGCCCGACGGGATGGCGCAGGCGCTCCTCCACGTCGCCGACCGGCACCCCGCGGTGCTGATGGAGCGCGTGCAGCCCAAGCACCGCTACTCCGCCGGCGGCGCTGCCTCTGCGGACGACGGCACGGACGGGAGAGCGTCCTCGTCCGAGGAAGCTGGCGGAGGCGCGCCCTCCCCCGACGACTCCCGGCGCTAGCCCACCTTCTCCAGCAGCGCCACCGGAAAGTCCGCGAACAGCTCGTCCGCGGGCAGGGCGCACAGCGCGCCGCGTGCCGTCGCGGTGACCTCCGCTCCCGTGTAGGCGTTCCTCCAGCGCCCCTCCAGCACCTCCGCCGGCCCCTCCACCCACGTTCCCTTCCACGTCTCCGCGTCCGGCAGCGCGAAGCCGCGCTCGCGGGTGAGCGTCGCGGGCAAGCGCGGGACCACGGCGACCACGGCCGCGTCCTCGTGCGTGCGCGCGAAGGCGAAGAGGTGCCCCACGCGCTCCCCTCCCGAGAGCAGCGGCACGTACGCGCCGTCCGCGAACAGGCCGGGGAGCGCGGCGCGAAGGAGCAGGGCGCCGTGCGTGGTCCACAGCTTGATCCGGCCGTCCTCCCACCGCTCGTAGACGTCGCGGGCGAGCCCCCGCCGGTCCCCCTCCGCCAGCTCCCGCCGCAGCTCCTCCAGCATCCGCGCCCGCAGCTCGTAGTCCACCGGGCGGCGGTTGTCGGGATCCACCAGCGACAGGTCCCACAGCTCCTGGCCCTGGTAGACGTCCGGCACGCCGGGCGAGGCGAGCTTCACCAGCGTCTGCGACAGGGAGTTCAGCATCCCCATGCGCGCGACCGGCGCCTGGAAGCGGCGCAGGTCCTCCACGAACCCGGGGGAGACGGCGGGGTCGAGGACGGCCGCCACGAACTCCCGCAGTCCCACGTCGTAGTCCTCGTCGGGGTTGATCCAGCTCGTGCGCGCCTTGGCCTCGCGCGTGGCCTTCTCCATGTACGCCTGCACGCGCGCCACGAACTCGGTCCGCTCCTCCTCGTCCGCCTCCCCGAGCGGCCAGGCGCCGACCAGCGTCTGGTAGAGGAGGTACTCGTCGTTGGCGTCCGGGACGGGCAGGGCGTCCTCCTCCTCCGGCACCGGGCGGAGGGGGGCGTTCAGCTCGCGCCAGCGCAGCGCCGCCTGGTCCCACAGGTCGGGGATCTCGGAGAGCACGTCGATGCGGGCGCGCACGTCCTCGCTGCGCTTGGTGTCGTGCGTGGACGTGGCGTTCAGCGCGTGCGGCCAGCGCGCGGCGCGCTCGGCCAGCCAGCGGTGCATCTCCTCGGGCGCGATCCCGAAGCGCTCGGGCTCGCCCCCCACCTCGTTCAGCGAGGCGAGGCGATTGTACAGGTAGAAGGAGGTGTCCTCCACCCCCTTCGCCATCACGGGGCCGGTGAGCTGCTGGAACTTCATCACGAAGCTCGCGTGCTCCTCCCTGGCATCCGGGTCCAGCGTGTCGGGCCAGCGCAGGAGGAGCACGTCGCGCACGAAGTCGAAGATGGAGGCGCTGGTGTTGGGGTTGCGGCGCCTGGCGATGCGGACGGCGCGGTCCACGTACTGCCGGTCGCGCTCCCCCACGGCCCCCGCCTGCGCGTCCACGTACGTGCGGTAGACCGGGAACGCGGCGATCACCTCGCGCAGGGCGTCGCGCAGGGCGCCCCAGGTGAAGTCGCGCGAGCAGCGGTTCGCCTCGGAGATACGGGAGAGGAGGGTGGCCAGCACCGTGAGCTCGCTGACCAGGGCGGTACGCAGGATCAGGCGCTTCTTGCGCGCGACCAGGTCGTGGAAGTCCACCTCCCGCCCCACGAACCGCGTGTAGGTGTCCGTCATCGCCTTCTCTCCCGACGCGGCGACGAAGAGGGAGTTGAGGCGGACCAGGTACTCGTAGCCCACCGTTCCCGCGACGGGCCAGTCCTCCGGCAGCGGCTCGTCGCCGGTCAGGATCTTCTCGACCAGGACGTACGAGGGCGAGCCGCCGCCGTGGCGGGCCACCTCGTCCTGCAGGCGGCGCAGGTAGGCGCGGGGGTGGAAGAGCCCGTCCGGGTGGTCGATGCGCAGCCCGGTTACCTTCCCCTCGGCCACCAGGCGCAGGACCAGGCGGTGCGTCTCCCGGAAGACCTCGGGGCGCTCCACGCGCAGGCCGGCCAGCTCGTTCACGTCGAAGAAGCGCCGGTAGTTGATCTCCTCCGCCGCCACGCGCCAGAAGGCGAGCCGGTACGACTGCTCGGAGAGCAGGGCGTCCAGCGCGTCGAAGGAGCGCGCGTCGTCCGCGGTGCCGTTGAACCGCTCCACGGCGCGCTCGATCGCAAGCCGCACCTGGGCCGAGCCCTCCCGCAGCGCCCCGAGCCGGCGCCTCGCCACCGCCTTCTCGCGGCGGCGGGCGGCCACGGCCTCCGCGTCCGCCCGAACCCGCTCGGGAAGCGCCTCCAGCGACGCTGCCACGCTCTCCAGCTCCATCCGGTCCGGGTCCTCCGGCCCCAGGCCGCGCGCCAGCTCGCCCACGGCCTCGCGCAGGACGACGGCCACCGAGCGGGGCGCGACGGGGAAGCGGTGGTCGAAGTAGCGCAGGCGGAAGCTCCCCTCGTGGTACTCCAGCCGCAGCTCGCCGCGCTCCAGCACGCAGCCGTACTGGTCGCCCAGCACGGGGAGCAGGACCTTCCCCGTCAGCTCGGCCTTCATGGGCCGCCAGTCGATGTCGAAGAAGAGGGCGTACTGCGACGTCGGGCCGTCCTCCAGCACGTCCATCCACCAGCCGTTGCTCTCCTCGCCGATCCCCATGTGGTTGGGGACGATGTCCAGCAGGTGTCCCATCCCGCGCTCCGCCAGGGCGGCGCACATGCGGGCGTGCTCCTCCTCTCCCCCGACCTCGGGGTTCAGCGAGCCGTGGTTGGAGATGTCGTAGCCGTGCAGGCTCCCCGGCCGCGCCTGCAGGTAGGGCGACGCGTACAGGTCCGAGATCCCCAGGTCGGCCAGGTAGGGAACCAGCTCCGCGGCGTCGCGGAAGGTGAAGCGATGGTTGAACTGCAGGCGGTACGTAGCGCGCGGCACGCGCCCATCCCGGCGGGTGCCGTTCGAGTCGTTCGGAGGTTGCACGTCGAGTCCCATCCGCGGTAAGGTCCTTGCACTGGCCGGCGGCCGCCGCGCGACCCGAGCAAGAAGCGCGCACGTCCCTTCTCACGACCACACGCCCGATGACGCTGCCCGTGAAGGACCCCCGCGCCCACGTCCCCGGCTTCCTGGAGGACGCGTTCACCGCGTGGCCGGGGCGCCCCTTTCCGCTGGGGGCGACCGTGGAGGGGGAGGGGACCAACTTCGCCGTGTACTCCGAGCTCGCCTGGGAGGTGCTGCTCTGCATCTACGACGCGCCGGGCGACGCGGAGCCCTCGCGCACGGTGCGGCTGCGGGAGCGCACGGGGTTCGTCTGGCACGGCTTCGTTCAGGGGGTGGGGGCGGGGACGTACTACGGCTACCGCATGAACGGCCCCTACGACCCCGGCAGCGGCAAGCGCTGCAACCCCTTCAAGCTCCTGGTCGACCCCTACGCCCGCTCGCTCGCCGGCCCGGTGCGCTACGAGGCGCACCCCTTCGCCTATCCCTTCGACCAGCCCGGCGAGGACTGGGTGATGGACGACGAGAACGACGCGTGGGGGGTGCCCAAGGGCGTGGTGGTGGACGACGACTTCGACTGGGGCGACGACGAGCCGCCCAACATCCCCTGGCACCAGACGGTGATCTACGAGGCCCACGTGAAGGGCCTGACCATGCTCCACCCCGAGGTGCCCGAGGATACCCGGGGGACGTACGCCGGCGTGGCCCACCCCGCCGTGGTCGAGCACCTGCGCTCGCTGGGCGTGACGGCGCTGGAGCTGCTCCCCGTGCACGAGGTGGCCGACGAGCCCTTCCTGGTGAACCGGGGGCTCCGCAACTACTGGGGCTACAGCACGCTGAACTACTTCGCGCCCGCCGGCCGCTACGCGAACACCCGCGACTACGCCGGCCAGGTGCGCGAGTTCAAGGAGATGGTCAGGACGCTGCACGCGGCGGGGATGGAGGTGATCCTGGACGTGGTCTACAACCACACCTCCGAGGGGAACCACCTGGGGCCCACCCTGTCCTTCAAGGGCATCGACAACCCCACGTACTACCGCCTGGTGGCCGACGAGCCCCGGTTCTACATGGACTACACGGGCACCGGCAACTCGCTGAACATGCGGCACCCGCAGACGCTGCAGCTCGTGATGGACTCGCTGCGCTACTGGGTGCAGGAGATGCACGTCGACGGCTTCCGCTTCGACCTGGCCTCCACCCTGGCGCGCGAGCTCCACGAGGTGGACCGCCTCTCCGCGTTCTTCGACGTGATCCACCAGGACCCGGTCATCAGCCGCGTGAAGCTGATCGCCGAGCCGTGGGACGTGGGCGAGGGCGGGTACCAGGTGGGCAACTTCCCGGTGCTGTGGGCGGAGTGGAACGGCCGCTACCGCGACACCGTGCGCGCCTACTGGCGGGGCGACCCGGGCACGCTGGGCGAGCTGGGCTACCGCCTGACCGGCTCCAGCGACCTGTACGAGGACGACGGCCGGCGGCCGCACGCCAGCATCAACTTCATCGTGGCCCACGACGGCTTCACGCTGAACGACCTGGTGACGTACAACCACAAGCACAACCAGGCCAACGGCGAGGGGAACCGAGACGGCGACAACCACAACCTGTCGTACAACTACGGGGTGGAGGGGCCCACCGACCGCGCCGACATCCAGCGCGTGCGCGAGCGGCAGAAGCGGAACTTCCTGGCCACGCTGCTCCTGTCGCAGGGGGTGCCCATGATCTGCGGCGGCGACGAGATGGGGCGCACGCAGGGCGGGAACAACAACGCGTACTGCCAGGACAACGAGATCTCGTGGATCTCGTGGGACCTGGACGACGCCGGCCGCGACCTGCTGGAGTTCACCCGGCGCGTCTCGCGCCTGCGTCGCGAGCACCCCACCTTCCGCCGCCGCAAGTTCTTCCGCGGCCGCGAGATCCGCGGGTCCGAGGAGAAGGACGTGACCTGGGTGCGCCCCGACGGCGAGGAGATGACGGACCAGGAGTGGAACTCGGGCTTCGTGCGCTGCTTCGGGATGGCGCTGGGCGGCCAGGCGATCGAGGAGTTCGACGACCAGGGGAACCAGATCGCCGACGACGACTTCCTGCTGCTCTTCAACGCCGACGGCGGCGCCATGTCGTTCTGCCTGCCCCCGGGCACGGTGGGCGACGTGTGGGAGCTGGTCTTCGACACCAGCGACCCGGCGGCCCAGGAGGGGTCCGCCAGGTGGACGGCGGGGGAGGAGATTGAGCTGGAGGGGCGCTCCATGCGGGTGATGGTGGCGCGGAGGGAGGGATGACGGACGCGGTGCCGCCCATCGGCGCCCGGGTGGAGGACGGCGGCGTCCGCTTTCGCGTCTGGGCGCCGGGGCACGCGTCGGTGGACGTGGTCATCTACGGCCCCGACGCGGAGCGGGTCGTGCCGATGAAGGGGGACGAGGACGGCTGGTTCACCGCGCGCGTGGACGGCGCGGGCGCGGGGACGCGCTACCGCTACCGCCTGGACGGCGGCGACGCCTTTCCCGACCCGGCCTCGCGCGCGCAGCCGGACGGCGTGCACGGGCCGTCCGAGGTGGTGGACCCCGGCGCCTTCCGGTGGACGGACGCGGGGTGGAAGGGTGTGCCGCTGGAGGAGATGGTCGTCTACGAGCTGCACGTGGGCACGGCGACGGAGGAGGGGACGTTCGACGCGCTGGTCGAGCGGCTGGACGATTTGGCGGCCCTGGGCGTGACGGCGCTGGAGGTGATGCCCATCGCCTCCTTCTCCGGGAACCGCGGGTGGGGGTACGACGGCGTTTCGCTCTACGCCCCCGCGGCGGCGTACGGCGGGCCGGAGGGCTTCCGCCGCTTCGTGGACGCCGCCCACGCGCGGGGCCTGGCCGTGATCCTGGACGTGGTCTACAACCACCTGGGGCCGGAGGGGAACTACCTTCCCCTCTTCACCTCCGGGCGCTTCTTCACCGGCCGCCACCACACGCCGTGGGGAGACGCGGTGAACTACGACGCGGAGGGGAGCGAGGCCGTCCGCGAGTTCGTGATCGGCAACGCGCTGCACTGGGCGGTGGAGCACCACGTGGACGGGCTGCGGCTGGACGCGGCGCACGCCATCATCGACGACTCCCCGAAGCACGTGCTGGCGGAACTCGCGGAGCGCGTCCGCGCCGCGCACCCCCCCGGCCGGCACTTCGTGGTGAAGGCGGAGGACGAGCGCAACGAGCGCCGCCTGGTCCTTTCCCCGGCGGAGGGCGGGCTGGGGCTGGACGGCGTGTGGGCCGACGACTTCCACCACGTGGTGCGCTCCCTGGCCGCGGGCGACCGCGAGGCGTACTTCGCGGAGTTCGAGGGAACGGCGGAGGAGCTGGCGCGGGTGCTGGAGCGCGGCTGGCTCTACGAGGGCCAGCCCACGCGCGCGGGCGGGAAGCCGCGGGGCACGCCCGCGGAGGGGATCGGGCCGCCCAGCTTCGTGCTCTGCATCCAGAACCACGACCAGGTGGGCAACCGCGCCATGGGCGACCGGCTGAACCACTCGGTGCCGCTCCCCGTCTACCGCTCGGCGGTGGCGCTCCTCCTCCTCTGCCCGTACACGCCGCTGCTGTGGATGGGGCAGGAGTGGGCGGCGTCCTCGCCGTTCCAGTACTTCACCGACCACCCGGAGGAGCTGGGCAGGCTGGTGACGGAGGGGCGGCGCAAGGAGTTCGGGCGCTTCTCCGCCTTCTCCGACCCCGCCACCCGGGAGCGCATCCCCGACCCGCAGGCGGAGTCCACCTTCCTCGCCTCGAAGCTGAGGTGGGACGAGCGGGAGCGGATGCCGCACGCCGGCATCCTGGCGCTGCACCGCGAGCTTCTCGCCCTGCGGCGCAGCGACCCCGCGCTGCGCGAGCGCTCCCGCGAGGGCTTCTCCGTGGCCGCGGTGGGCGAGGGCGCGGTGGCGCTGCGGCGCTCCGCTCCCGACGGCTCCGCGCTGCTGCTGGTCGCGGCGTTGAAGGGCGGGGTGGAGGTGGACCTCGCCGCGGCGGACGCGACGAGGCCGCCGGACGGCGGTTGGGAGCTGCTGCTCTCGACGGAGGAGGCGCGCTTCGGCGGTGAGGAGGAGGGGACGCTGGTCACGCTGGACGGGGGGACGCTGCGGCTGGCGGGCGCGGGCGCGGTGGTGCTGCGGGCGGGGTGACCTCCGTCCGGAGGACGACGGAGGGCCGCCCGGCTGCTTCGCCGGAGCGGCCCTCCGCGTTATTTTTGATGTGTTCCCCCCGTCAGCCACTCCGTATGCATCCCTCCCGATGCCCCTCGTCACCTGTCCCGACTGCGGCGAGCGCGTCTCCGACGCGGCACCCGCCTGCATCCACTGCGGCCGGCCGAACCCCGCCGCCGGCGCCTCGCGGGCGCCCGCCTTCACGCAAGGCTCCGTGCCCGAGCTCGCGGCCACCTTCGCGGAGGCGTTCGGCGTCCCGCTCTCCAACGTCCGCATCACCCACGACGGCGTTCCCGCGGCGGCGAAAGGCGACGGGTGCCCGCGCTGCGGATCGGAGGAGGTGCGGTCGTTCAAGGACGTGTATCGCTCCGGCGTGGTGGAGAGCCACACCACCGGCACGGTGCGCGACGGGTACTGGGGGGGAGACCGGCAGTACGTGAGCACGACCACCCGCACCCGCACGGCAGCGGGCGCGGCGGCCGCCCCGCCGGAGAAGAAGCCGATCTGGGCCTGCATCCTCCTGTTCCCGCTGAGCACGATGATGGGCTTCGTGGTCGGCATCCCGCTGGGCGGGATCCCCGGCGTGGTGCTGGGGTCGATCGCGGGCTTCTGGTGGGCGTGGTGGTACCTCAAGAAGAACCTGAAGTACAACCGCGAGGTGTGGGCGCCCGCGCACAAGAAGTGGAAGGCGTCGTACCGCTGCGCCACGTGCGGCCACAAGTTCGTCGACGAGACCCGCGCCGCCCGCCTCGCCGCGTGATGGCCGCGCGCCGTCCACCGAGGCGAGGCCGGTGAGCGGCGAGACGCCGTGCCTCCTCTGCGGGGCGTCCGACGTCGGTCCCCGCGCGGAGGCGAACGGGCGGCGGTACGTGGAGTGCGGCGTCTGCCGGCTGGTCTTCGTGCCGCCCGCGTACCATCCGGACGTGGAGGCGGAGCGGGCGCACTACGGCACGCACCACAACGACCCGGGCGATCCCGGCTATCGCGCCTTCCTCGATCGTCTCGCCAAGCCTCTAGCCGCGCGGCTGGCGCCCGGCGCGACCGGACTCGACTACGGCTGCGGCCCGGGGTCGGCGCTGGCGCGGATGATGGAGGAGCGGGGGTTCCCCACGGCCCTCTACGACCCGTTCTTCGCCCCGGACGACGCCGTCCTCCGCCGCGCGTACGACTTCGTCACCTGCACGGAGACGGCGGAGCACTTCCACCGGCCCGCGGAGGAGATCGCGCGGCTCGACGGGCTGCTCGCGCCCGGCGGCTGGCTGGGGGTGATGACGGAGATGGCGGCGGAGGACCGCGACTTCGCCACGTGGCGCTACGCCCGCGATCCCACCCACGTCTGCTTCTATCGCCCCGCCACGATAGAGTGGATCGCCGCCTGGCGGGGGTGGACGCTGGAGACGCCCGGGCGCGACGTCGTGCTCTTCCACAAGCCGGGCGGTGCTCCTCGCGCCCGCAACGAACCCTGAGAGGAGGAATCCCGCGTGCGTAGCATCCTGCTCCCCGCCGTGCTCGCGGCGCTCGTCGCGTGCGGGCCGGCCAACCAGCCGACGCCTCCGTCGGTCGAGAGGGCTCCCGCGGCCGCCGACTCGCTCCTGCTGGACGCCACGGTGAGCCGCGGCCGGCTGCTGCTGGCCAACCGCGACACGGCCGTGCTCTACTTCACGGTGTTCGAGCGGCGCTTCACGGCGGTGGTGAACTGGCGTCCCTGCGCCGTGCCCGACACCTGCCGCGGCGTGCGCCCCGGCGCCACCCGCGAGATCGCGCTCGACTCCATCCCCGGCTACGGGCCGGAGGCGGAGGAGGCGGTCGTCTACTGGTGGCGGCTGGTCCCCGGGCGGGAGGGCAGGCACCAGCCGGACACCGTGAGGAGCCGCATTGTCCGGCTCCGGCCGGCGCCGTAGGTACTCAGGTGAATCCCAGGGAGGGAGAACGAAGATGAACGAGAAGGAGATTCCCCGGTTCCGCTCGGAAGACGAGGAGCGGGAGTTCTGGGCCAAGCATGACACCACCGACTACGTCGACTGGAGCCGCGCGCGGCGGGGGAAATTCCCGCACCTCCGTCCGACGGATCGGAGCGTCCTGACGAAGGATAAGGACATCCCGGCCGACGGGGAGTAGGGCGGACGGAGGGGCCGCCGAATGCGGCGGCCCCCCGTCACTTCTCGGCCCGTCGTTCACATTCCGGTCAGCTCGAGGGGAAGCTCACCGAGTTCGGATCCATCGTGCTGCTCTTGGGGGTGGTCGTGGTGGAGTCGGTGGGGCTCGTGGGCGAGGTCGGTGCGCTCGGGTCACTTCCGCTCGCGGGCGACGTGGGTGCGGGCTGCACAGGCGACGTCGTCGTGGACGGGGACGTGGGGTTCGTCGTCGACATCTTGACTCCTCGGTGGAAAGGTCCGGCATCCGCCGGAGAGGCGGGATCCGCATGTTACCTGCGCGAGGGCCCTGACCGCCACGGTCATCTTGCGCGGCTCCGCGCCGGCGCGTCGACGGCGGCAGGACGAAAAGCAGGAGGGGCCGCCGAATCCGGCGGCCCCTCCCAGTCCGACGGACGGCTCAGTTGGCGGTGGGGTCGTGGCGGAGCTCGTACCAGTTCCGGAGGCGCTCCAGGCTGCGGTGGCTCGGGGTACGGGAGCCGTCGGCGAACCTCCGCAGCCCCTCCTTGCCGATTCCGACCTGGACATCCAGGGCACGCAGCGACGAGTGGTCCAGCTCCGCGAGGAGCGCTCTCCGCAGGGCTTCGACGGGAACGCGGTTTTGGGGATTCTCCATGTCGATCTCTCCTGCGGCAAGAGGGAAGCGGCGGTCGATCCTCCACTGTGAGGGACAAAGTAGACAGAGGGTGCGTCGCGGGCAAGCCTGGTGTTCATCCTCGTCGGCGCAGACGGCGCTCACCCCACCGGCGCGTCGATCGGCAGGGTGAAGTGGAAGGTGCTGCCGCGGCCCACCTCGCTCTCCACCCACATGCGCCCGCCGTGCGCGTTCACGATCCCCTGCGCGATGGCCAGCCCCAGCCCGATGCCGGATCCCGGCTTCCGGCGCGCCTGCCAGTAGCGGTCGAAGAGGTGCGGCAGGTGCTCGGCGGGGATGCCGGGGCCGGTGTCGACGACGGAGAAGCGGACCGCGGACCCCTCGCGCGCGGCGGAGACGACGACCGAGCCGCCGCGGGGGGTGAACTTCAGCGCGTTCCCCAGCAGGTTCGAGAACACCTGCATCACCCGGGCGCGGTCGATGGGCAGGGAGGGGAGCTGCGGGGCGACCTCCCAGCGCATGGCGACCCCCTTCTCGCCCGCCACGCCGTCGAACATCTCGCGCACCGACGACACCAGGGCGCGCACCTTCTCCGGGTGCCGCTCCAGCCGGGCGACCCCCGCGTCGCGCGCGATCACCTCCACCAGCCCGTCGATCAGCTCGGTCATGGACTCGGCGGAGCGGCGGATGGCCTGGAGCTGCCGGCGCTCCTTCTGCGACCAGCGCTCCGGGGGGGAGAGCTCCTCCAGGAGCGAGGCGCCCACCAGCACCGCGTTCAGCGGGTTGCGCAGGTCGTGCGAGACCACGGCCAGCACGTCGTCGCGGGCGCGGACGGCGGTCTGCGCCTCTTGGTACAGGCGCGCGTTGTCCAGCGCCATGGCGGCGCGGCGGGCCACCTCCTCGGCCAGGGCCAGGTCGCCGGGCGCGTATGCGCGCGCCGCGTCCGAGCGGGCCAGCACCAGCGCGCCCAGGGTGCGCCCCCGGGCGCGCAGCGGCACCACGATGGCGGAGGCCAGCCCCAGCGCGCGGAGCAGCTCGCGGTCCTCCTCCGCCGGGGCGATGCGCTCCGCCACGTCGGGGGGAACCCGGGGCATCAGCCGGGGCTCCCCCGATGCGATGGCCGCCGAGACGGGGTGGTCCGCGGGGAGCTCGGGGGAGCGCCGCACCAGCCCGCGCAGCAGCTCCTCGCGGCGGCGCTCGGCGTGGGCCACGCCCAGGGCCCGCAGCCGCTCCTCGTCGTGGGCGTAGACGACGGTCCAGTCGGCCAGCGCGCCGGCGGCCGCCCGCGCCACCACCTGCGGCAGCTCGCGCGGGTCCAGCGAGGCGGCGAGCGCCGTGCCCATCTCCGCCAGCAGCGTCTGCGCGATCGCCGCGCGGCGCCGCTCGTCCACATCGCGGAAGAAGAGCGAGAGCCCGCCGTCGGCGGGCTGCGCGTGCACCTCCAGCCAGCGGCCCAGCACGGGGGACAGGAACTCGGCGCCGGTGGGCGCGCCGTCGGCCACCACCGCGCGCAGCAGGTTGGCCACCTCGTCGGGGAAGGCGCCGGGGACCGCCTCCCACACGGCGCGGCCCAGCATCTCCTCGCGCGGGGTTCCCCACAGCTCCTCGGCCCTGCGGTTGGCGGCCACCACCTGCCAGTCGGCGTCCACCATCCAGAAGGCGTCGCTCATCCCCTCCAGCACGCCCGCGACGCGCGCGTGCCCCGCCTCGGCGGCGCCGCGCGCGGCCTCGGCGGTGAGCATGCGGCGCGCGGCCTCCTCCGCCCGCCGCTGCTCGGTCACGTCGCGCAGCGCCCAGCGCAGCACCGAGGGACCCTGGCTGCGTCCGGCGCCCACGGCCACTACCGCCGAGACCTGCCGCGGCGGGCCGGAGCGGGGCGTGAGCACCAGGTCCCAGCCGTCCAGCCGCCCCGCGGAGGGCACCTCCAGCAGGCGCGTGCGGAAGGCGCGCTTCCCCCCCTCGGCCACGAAGCTCACCAGCGGCTTGTGCACGATGTCCTGCGCGCGCAGCCCCAGCAGGCGCACCGCGGCGCGGTTGGCCTCGCGGATGCTGCCGTGCAGGTCGGTGACCAGGTACGGGTCGGGCGCCAGGTCGAAGAGCTCGCGGTAGCGTTGCCGCTCGTCGTCCACCTCGCGGCGCGAGAGCAGGAGCGCCTCGTTCTGCACGCGCAGCTCCTCGCCCGTGACCTTCAGCTCCTCGAGCGAGGTGTGCAGCTCCTCCAGGGCCTCCTCGACCAGAGGCTCCGTTCCGGCCTGCTGGGAGCGGCGGTGCAGCTCGCCGGCCCGGCGAAGGGCGGCGCTGACCTGTCCGGCGAGTGAGTCGTGCGAGATCATGTGCAGGGTACGTAGAGACGCGTCGCCGGGGGGCGCACGCCCCCGAAAGAGATGCCCGCTCGACCTTTGTCACCAAGCGTGCCCGCCGCCGCCGCGCGCAACCACCAGGGGCGCAGGCCTACCCATTCGCCTTAAGAGCGCACAGCGTCCCCCCACTCCTCCATGAGCAGGATGGCGCCGCTCACCTCGCGGTCGCGGCCGGTGAGCGGCGCGCAGGTCACGCGGCACACGATGGCGCGCCCGCGGCGGTTCACGGCCTCCAGATGCACCTCCTGGTACTCGTCCTGGCCCTCCAGGCAGGCGCGGAGCGGCGCCTTCAGCCGCTCCACCGGCAGCCCCACGTCCAGGTTCAGCAGCGGCTGCTCGGTGACCTCGTCGGCGCGCAGGCCCCACAGGTCCTCGGCCTTGCGGTTCCACACGCGCACGCGAAGGTCGCGGTCCAGCACCACCACCCCCGAGCGCAGCGATGCCAGGATGGAGGCGGTGTAGGCGTTCACGCCGTTCAGCTCGTCGGTGCGGCGGCGAAGCTCGTCGTTCAGGGTCTCCAGCTCCTCGTTCGTGGACTGGAGCTCCTCGTTCATGGTCTCCAGCTCCTCGTTCGTGGATTGGAGCTCCTCGTTGGTGGTCTCCAGCTCCTCGATCGTGGACTGGAGCTCCTCGTTCATGGTCTCCAGCTCCTCGTTCGTGGACTGCAGCTCCTCGTACGCCGTCTCCAGCTCGTGGTTGGCGGACTCCAGCTCGCTCTGCAGGCCGCGCGAGCGGGTGACGTCGGTGAAGGTGACGCTCACCCCCAGCGGGTGGCCGCGCGGGTCGGCGAGCGGCACCAGCTCCACGTCGAACACCCGCGGCGCCCCGTCGCGCCCGTGGTGCTCCACGCCGGGCAGCGTCACGGGGCGCCGCTCGGCCATGACGTGCTCGATGGGCGAGCGCAGGTCGGCGGGGTGGTACGAGAGCTTCAGGTCCTGCAGCGGCCGGCCCAGGTCCGCCGGGGTGAGCCCGAACAGCTCGCGCGCGCAGGCGTTCACCAGCGCAAGGGAGCCGGCCGCGTCCACCGCCACCTGCGCCATGGGCTCGGCGTCCAGCGCGGCCTCGCGCAGGTGCGTGGGGCCGGCGGGCTCCGGGGGAGGGGCCTGGTGGCGGGACCCGTCGCCGATCGCCACCAGCCGGTCGCGCAGGGTGGCGCGCGCCCGGCGGGTGAAGATGCGCGCCTTCAGGTCCGCGGGGGCGAACAGGTGCCCCTGCGCGCGCATCATCTCCGCCTTTCCCAGGAAGAGCAGCGCGTCCGGGTTCAGGGCGAAGTGGAAGCGGGCCAGGATGCGGGCCTGTGCCTCGGCGTTGAAGTACATCAGGGCATTGCGGCAGATCAGCAGGTCCAGGTGCGAGATGGGCGCGTCCTGCACCAGGTCGTGCCGGCCGAAGATCACCTGCCGGCGCAGGTCGGAGCGGAACGTCCAGCCTCGCGGGCTCGCGTCGAAGTACTTGTCCCGCATCTCCACGGGCAGGCCCTCCATCTCCCGCTCGGCGTACGTGGCGGAGCGGGCCTGCGCCAGCGCGGCCTCGTCCACGTCGCTGGCGTACACCTTCACCCGCTCGCGGAACGCGGTCTCGCCCATCGCCTCCGCCAGCACCATCACGGCGGTGTACGTCTCCTGCCCCGAGGCGCAAGCGGCCGACCACACGCGCACGGGGTGGTCGGCGGGCTTGCGCGCCAGCAGCTCGGGGAGCAGCCGGTCCGACAGCGCGTGCCACGCGTCCGGATCGCGGAAGAACGAGGTGACGTTGATCAGGATGGTGTCGAACAGCGCCGCGAACTCGCCGGGGTGGAACTCCAGGTGCTCCATGTACGCCGTGAAGCCCTCCACCCCCACCACGTTCATGCGGCGCTGCACGCGGCGCATGAGCGACGCGCGCTTGTAGCCCGTGAAGTCGAACCCGCGGCTGCGCTTCAGGTGCTCGAGAAGGGCCTCGAACTCGGCGTCGGTCTCGGAGGGGCTCATCGGGTCCGTGGAACGGAGAGGGGCGGGGCGGACGGGGACCCGGACGCATCACGCGGCGCGTGTATGAGCTTCGTGCTACGGCGCTTGCGGCTCGCGGGACCCGCAAGGTGGCGCCGGGGAGGTTCCAAGTCAAGCAGAGCCCGCCGCCCGCACGGCTCTTGCGAGGGATCCCGGCGGACGCGGGCGCCCCGCGCTCCCTTCTCCCAGGTGCGAATCCGGATGACAGGACGCGACATCATCGTGATCGGCGCCTCCGCGGGCGGGGTGGAGGCGCTGAGCACCCTCGTGGCCGGCTTTCCCACCGACCTTCCCGCGGCCGTCTTCGTGGTGGTCCACTTTCCCGCGGGGTCCAACAGCGCCCTGCCCGCCATCCTGAGCCGCCGCGGCCGGCTTCCCGCCGAGCACCCGCAGGACGGCGACGAGATCCTGCCCGGGCGCATCTACGTGGCGCCTCCCGACCGCCACCTGCTGGTGAAGCCGGGGTGCCTCCGCCTGGTCCGCGGCCCGCGCGAGAACGGCTCCCGCCCCGCGGTGGACCCGCTCTTCCGCACGGCCGCGCGCGCCTACGGGCGCCGCGTGATCGGCGTGGTGCTGACCGGCAACCTGGACGACGGCACCTCGGGGCTGATGTCCATCCGCGGCGCCGGCGGCATCGGGGTGGTGCAGGACCCGGAGGAGGCGCTGTACGCGGGGATGCCCGACAGCGCCATCCGCATCGCCGGCGCGGAGCACGTCCTCGCGCTGGCGGAGATCGGCCCCATGCTCGCGCGGCTCGCGCGGGAGCCCGTCACCCACGAAGAGGGGGAGGGCGAGGTGCCCGAGCGGACCAAGGTCGAGGTGGACATCGCCGAGATGGACGTGGAAGCCTTGATGGACGACGATCGCCCAGGCACGCCCAGCGGGTTCGGCTGCCCCGAATGCCACGGCGCGCTGTGGGACGTGACGGAGAGCGACCTTCCGCGCTTCCGCTGCCGGGTGGGCCACGGGTACACGGGCGAGGCGCTGCTGGAGGCCCAGGGGAGCGCGCTGGACACAGCGATCTGGACGGCGTTCCGCGCCCTGAAGGAGCGCGCCGCGCTCGCCCGCCGCATGGCGTCGCGCATGGAGGCGCGCGGGCAGCCCGAGCTGATGCGGCGGTACCGCGAGCAGGAGGCCGAGGCGGAGGGCAAGGCGATGCTGATCCGGTCGGTGCTGCTGAGGGGCGCCGAGGAGGAGCGCGAGGCGTCGGACTGACGGCGGGACAACCGTGGAACGCTACGACAACACGTTCAACGAGGAAGAATGGATCGCGGCGTTCGCCATTCTCCTCCCGCCAGACCAGGCGCGAGAGCATGGTTTGGCCTTCCACGAGCCGAATGTGCCCGGGCCGTCCAGCTACGACGGTGACGTCTACGACCTCCTTTCCCTCGTCTCGGACAGTTGCGCCGAACGCGCGTGGCGCCTGATGGGCGTCTCGCGCGAGGAGGGCGAGCGCCGAAGGGCCGACTTCCGCCGCAAGGTCGAGGAGGCGCTGCGCTCGGGCGGGTAACGTATACCGCAAGCAGGGAGCGATCGGCGGCTCATCGCCTCCTTCGCAGCGCCCGCAGGATCCGCCGGACCTTCTCGCGTCCGCTGC
Organism: Longimicrobiaceae bacterium; assembly: GCA_030146875.1. Classification (GTDB taxonomy): domain Bacteria; phylum Gemmatimonadota; class Gemmatimonadetes; order Longimicrobiales; family Longimicrobiaceae; genus JASLAX01. The sequence continues at coordinate 5,355 of JASLAX010000149.1, read as the reverse complement.
TGGAGCCCCGCGCCAGCAGCCGCAGCGTCTCCACCGACGTGGCCCAATCACTGTCCGGCTCCAGGGCCGCCGTCACGGCGCAGGCGTGCTCCTGCGCCTCCGCTTCCGGCAGCTCCAGCAGGAACGCGGCAAGCAGCTCCGCGTCGGTAAAGTCGAACGCCATCTCGTCGTCCATCAGACCTTGTGCGGTGGACCGGCGCACACGGCCGAGGTCCGCTGTACCACCCGCCGGTGACGCCTGAAGGTTTCCGGACCGTCACGCCGTCCGCCCATCGTCTTCGCCCGCCTACTCCAGGCCCTCCCACTGCTCCGCTTCACGCCGACGGTCGAACACGACGTCCCAGAATACGAAGGCTCCGGTCGCGCGTCCCAGGAAGGGTGCGATGGTGGCGCGAAACGTCTCCTGCTCGTTCTGGATCCGTGCCCTTGCCTCCGGGGTTCTGCCCAGGGCGTCCCGAATCCGCGTGGCCAGTTCCTCCGAAACGCAGGCAACGAGGTTGAGCGGGGTGTCGATCCAGTCGTAGTGGACCTGCTCCTCCAACGGGATCGCGTAGACCTGCGCCGCGATCTCTCTCGCGTTCTCTGCGGAGGAGATCAACGCGAGACCCGCCGCGAGCTCGTGCTCGGTGATGATGCTGAGCGCGTTCCGCTCGTGGGTGGACACCTGGAGCGCCCTCGGTTCAGCTAGCGTGGAGTAGGGGCGCGGCTTCTCCGGGCGGGGAGCCAGACCTCGACAGCGCGCACGTGACCGAGTGCCGCGACCGCCCGGCGTTCGGCGCGTTGGAGGTCCGCGAGGACCCGAGGAGCCCACGGCAGGATCGGGCGGCCGCGCGCGCCGCCCGACGGCCGCACCCGCAACACGGCCGCTTGCGTCGCGGTGTCACCGGCTATGCTGCGTGCCGTGATCAAGGCGCGAACGGCGTCCGAAAGCGTCCGCGCGTCCGCCCCGGTGCGCAGCAGGATGACGTCCCGTGGGCTCACGTCCGTCCTGCGGACGAGGACGAAAGGCGCGTCACCCTCCACCCGGTCGGCGAGAACGATCGTGACGGGTACGCGCGTGGGGCGATGAGTCTGGGCATCCAAAGCCGACGCTGGGATCGCCAGCGCGGCGGAAATGATCATGAACTTCAGCAGGCATGACATCGACGGCCTCTCCTGTCGGGACGTGGAGGTTGGGTGATGGCGTCAGCACACGGTCGCGTAGCCGCAGGACCACTCCTCCCAGCGCTGCTGCTCCTCGTTCCAGATGTCGATGCAGATGTACTCCACCTGAGCGTTGTCGCCGCATACGCTCTGCCCGCCGTTGCCGACGCCGGTGAGCCAGTTCACGGTCTCGCCACCCGTGTAGTCGCCGGGCCCGTACTGGATTCCGCTCCCGCCCTCGTCCCCTCCACCGCTGCAATCGCCCTCATCCTCGCCTGCGGGGGCAGAATCGTAGGGATCGTAAGCATCCGTGTACGGGCTCAACTCGTCGGTGAGGTTCTCTACTGAGCCGCCGCAGCCGCCACCGGCGGTTCCACGGGAGACCAGTACCGGCCGGTCGATTGGATCCTGCGAGACAACGATTTGGGAACGCATGGCGATCGGTCCGATCTCCAGGTGTCCGCCCCAGCAGAGGGCGTTCAGGCGACCCCGGAAGCGCCAAACATTACCTGCCGGGTCAGTTCCCTCGGCCGTCTGTATGGTCTCATACACAGCCCTCCGGAAAATCAACCGGCCGCTCTTGACCGTCCCTGGACGGTACGATCGAAAGAGTAGTGGCGGGCAAGGTGAATCGTTGCGATTCCGAAGCCCCCATCCCACCACAGGTCGATCGGCTTGAAATGATCGCGGCAAAGGGTGGGACGCTCGGCGGTCTCATCGGGATCAGGATAAACGGGTGCGTTCAGGCCAGCCTGGGTTGTGTCCAGCGAGTATCTGCTGCCGAACTGGACTTCTAGGTCCGCGATGGTCGATGCCAACTCGGTAGCCGCCTCCTCGGAACGCGGTCGCGCTGACGCTGTCAGCGTGTCGTCACTCCGGGGGGAGTCCGAACATGCAACAAGGATGATCGTGCACAGCGTGACCGCTCCGAGGGAGGAGTAGGTAGCCATTGCACTTCTCCATATTAAGTTGGTGATCGCGGCGAAGATCTCTATCATTCCGGGCGAACTCTTCGTGCCCGCGCCTGGCGAGGCCGCCGCCGGTGAAACCATTTCTACGGGACTACGGGACAACTGTGGAACGCTACGACAACACGTTCAACGAGGAAGAATGGATCGCCGCCTTCGCGACCATTCTTCCGCCCGCCCGAGCGCGTGAGGAGGGTCGGGCGTGGCATGCCCCCCATATCCCCGGCCCTCGCAGCTACGACGGTGACATACTCGACCTCCTTTCGCTCGTCTCCGATAGCTGTGCAGAGCGCGCCTGGCGCCTGATGGGCGTCTCGCCCGAGGAGGGCGAGCGCCGAAGGGCCGACTTCCGCCGCAAGGTCGAGGAGGCGCTGCGCGCGCGGGGTTGACTCCGCGGCGCCTGGACCCTTTCGCCCCGTCTGTCGGCCGATCATCCCATCACAGCGCCGGACGCCTCTTCCCCGCACGCTGGCCCGCGCGCGCGGGAAGCCCCTACCTTCCTCCTGCTCCCGTCCTTTTCATCCTCCAGCAGGAGAGCCACCCATGCGCTCGATTCGACTCGCCGTTGCAGCGTTCGCCTTGCTCCTGACCGCCGCGTGCTCGGACCTGCCCACTCAGGCTGCCCCCGGCACCGCTCCAAAGGCGCCCGTGGCGGCACGGCAGACAGACCCCACCCGCCTCACCGCCACCACCACCGAGGGTGCGACCTGCACGACCTCGCCGGATGGGGAGACGTGCACCGCGGACGGTAGCACCAAGGAGGATAGCTGCCGGGGCGTCTTGTTCGGTGGCGGCCTCCGGCAGACCTGTCCGCAGCAGCAGCCCTGAACCGTTAGGCTGGGCCCGCCAGCGCGGCGAGGAGTACTGCGGCCAGAGCATTACGCCTCCCTTCCACCTGTGCGCCTCCAATCCGCTCATCCCGAGTGTAGGCGCCAGGTCGAAGGGAATCGAGAACCGCTTCTGCCTCCAGCCTGATACGCGCCTGCCTCTGCTCACTCGCCCGCCGCCACGCGAGTGTCGCGTTTTCCTCTGCCGTGGTCCAAAGCCGTAGACTGCGGGCGCCATATGCAATGGCGAGCAGGCACGCTGGGCTGAACTCCGCGGCGCCAGGTACATCCAAGAGCGTGCGGACCTGGTCCGCGGCAGCCGTAAAGCGCTGCAACATCGCCGCTCCCCCCGCTGCCCGAGCGACGTTCGCTGAAACAACCAGCCGATCTACGTGATCGGTCGCGGAAGAGAGCAAGGCATCAAGAACCGGCAACGCCCTGGAGAAGTCGCCCGTGACCGTCCAGTGGGCGGCAACATCGTGAGTCAGCTTCCATTGCTTCGAGTGTCCAGGTCCATAGGCGAGGTGTGCAGCCTGCGCAAGCCGGAGCGCGTTCGCTTCGTCGTGGATCTCAACCGCCAGTCGGAAGAGTTCGTGGTAGATGATGCCTTCCATCGAGCGGACCTCATGACGCCGTACCTCACGTAACGCCCGCATCAACGTGCGTTTCGCGAACGGGTAGTTACCGCGGAGGCGATACGTCACGCCGAGGCTGCCGATCGCCGAGACGCGGCACTCCCATTCCTCCGCCCTTCCCGCCAGCCGGGCGGCAGTCGTGAACCGCTCCACCGCGCGCTCGTAGTCGTTCTCCCGCCGCGCCTTCCGCCCCTCCTCGTACGCTTCCGCCGCTTCGGCGGCCAGCCGCGCCCGCTCCTCCGGCGCCGCGCGCTTCGGCGCCACCCGCGCCACCACCATCTGCGCCAGCGGCAGCAGCGTCTCGGAATAGGCGACCACCCACGCGTCGTCGCGCGAGTCGATCTCGGCGATGCGCTCCGCCACCCAGCCCAGCCCCTCGTTCCACCCGTCGCGGTGCAGCACGCCGGCGAGCGCGAACGCGTCCGCCTCCAGCCGGTCGCGCGGCTCGTCCGCCGGCCAGAAGCGCGCGACCGCGCGCAGCACCAGGAAGCGGTGCAGCGCGGGCGCCGCAGCGGCCTCCTCGCACAGGTAGAGCGTCCCCCCCGCGCCGGGGTCGGGCTGCACGAAGAACGGCTGCTCGATGGGCACGTCCGACAGCGTGAGCCGCGCCTGCGCCAGGAGGGCGCGCAGGTCCACGTCCGTCAGCTCGTGGTGCCCGAACCCCGGCGCCACCAGCCGTGCCGCCTCGGCCAGGCGGGCCGCGGCGTTCACGATGCGCCGGCTCACGGCTCCTCGCGCGCCGGCAGTGCGTCGCGGATCCACGCCTCCACGCGCGCTCGGCCGTCGGCGTTGAGCTTGCGCGCGAGCCCCTGCGCGAAGGTGCGCAGCGACTCCGCGTCGCCCAGCGCGCCCGACTGGAGCAGGAACGCCAGCGTGTAGAGCACGCCGTCCACCTGCTCCAGGCGCGGAGGCGTGCGCGTGCCGTAGCGGCTGGCCGCCTCGCGCGCCTGCCGCGCCGAAAGGCCGCGCGACTCCAGGAACGCCTCGATCGCGTGCCGCTTGGCGCTGTAGAGCCGCTGGAACTCGCCGCGCCGCCAGCGCGACACGTCCGGCTGCGTCACGCCCGGGACGAGCGCGGCGATCTCGTCCTGCGTGGCGTTCCCCACCACCTCCAGCAGCGCGAACACCAGCTCGTCGTCGGTGAGCGACGTGATCTCGTCGACCATTCCGGTTGACAATGAGTTAGAATGAATATAGGATCTCACACGTTCTTACACAGTACGTCGCCAAAGACGCACCGGCAAGTCTCCGCGACGCGTCCCGGGCTTCGCCGCCACCCGTCCACTCCGCCCCCGCGGAGGGACTGGCGGGACAAACCTGGCGGTGCCGAGCCCGTTTCGGATCATCCCTCACCGTCGAGGTGCTCCCATGCCCGCTCCCGTCCTGTCCCCGCCGCGCGAGCGGCGCTGGTGTCTGCCGCCGGTGATGCTGGACGAGCACGACCGCTCGCTGGACGGCGCGCACGTGCTGGAGGAGGTGCGCGGCCCCACGGGCGTGGTGCTGTGGCAGTCGGTGCGCGACGTGGCGCTGTGGGCGGGCACGCCGGCCGAGCTGCGGCCCGGGCTGTTCGATCCGGCCGCGGCGGGCGCGCGGCTCGCCGCCGTCCGCGCGCCGGGCGTGGACCGCGAGCTGGAGGCGGCGCTGACCTCGCTGGTGCCGGTGCTGGGGAGCCCCGCCACCGCCGACGCCGAGGTGGTCGCGCTGGTGTGCCTGCGGATGGCCGGGTGGGCCGCGGCGCGGGGCGCGCGCGTGACCGCGCTGTCGCTGGCGCAGGCCGCCGCC
>JASLAX010000147.1 GCA_030146875.1 Longimicrobiaceae bacterium | reverse complement strand
GGCGCCGCCCCCGGGACCGCCGCGGCGAGGCGCTGGCCCTGCCGCGCCTGGCCCGGCTGGCCCGCGACCGCGGCGCCCTGGACGACGCGGCCCGCCGCTACGCCGCGGCGTTCGAGGTGGCGGAGGCGCTGCGTGACGCGGCGGGGGCGGTGGTCGCCTGCCAGGGGATGGGGAACGTGCGCGTGGACCAGGGGCGCTGGCAGGAGGCGCGCGACTGGTACCTGCGCGGGGTGGCCAGGGTGGAAGGCGACGGTCCGTCGCGCCTCCTCTGGCAGCTCTGCAGCAACCTCTCCGTGGCCGAGCGGCGCGCGGGCGACCTGGCCGCCGCGACCGCGTGGCTGAACCGGGCGGAGGAGGTGGTCCGCGCCACCGGCGACGCCACCGCCCGCCTGCCGCTGGAGAACGGGCGCGCGCGGCTGCTCCTGGCGAGCGGCCTGGCGAGCGAGGCGGAGTCCGCCTACCGGCGCGCCCTGCGCGGCGAGAGCGGGCCGGGGCTGCGCGCCTCGGTGCTGGTGAACCTGGGCGACTGCCTCCTGGAGCAGGGGCGGGCGGCCGAGGCGCAGGGCGCGGCGCGCGAGGCGGAGGCGCTGGCGGTGGCGAACGGGCTGGTGGCCCTGCTCCCGCCCGTCTACCGCCTGCTGGGGCGGGCCGCGCGGGAGCGGCGCGACCCGGAGGGGTTCCTGTTCTTCGAGCAGGCGCTGGACCTGTGCCGCGCCCCCGGCACGTCGCCGCTGGAGGTGGCGGAGACGCAGCACGAGTACGGGCTGCTGGAGGCGGAGACGGGGAGCGCCGAGGCGGCCCGCGCGCGGCTCGAAGAGGCGCGCGGCATCTACGAGCGTCTCGGCGCCGGGCCCGACCGGGCGCGGGTGGAGGCGGACCTGGCGCGCCTGGGCGCCGCCGGGGCGGACACGGAACGGAGAGACGGACCATGAAGGCCATCCATCCCATCGCGGCGCTCGCGCTCTCCACCCTGCTCCTGGCCGGCTGCGGCAAGGAGGTGGTGGTCGGCGGCCAGCGCGACGTGGAGACCGTCGCCACCGGCGACGCCACCCCGGAGCCGTCCCCGTCGCGGACGGACGGGGCGCGCTTCGTCCGCGGGCCGGGGGAGCCGCGCTTCACGTCGGCGCGGGGACAGGGTTTCGCCGTCTTCACCGCCGACGTGCGCCTGTTCACGGCCGCGGGGGCATCGGCCATCCCCGGCGGGGGCTCGCCCACGGCCGTGCAGCTCGACGGGCGCGACACCGTCCGCGTGGCGCGCGGCCAGGTGCCCGCGGCGCCCTACACCCGGGCCCGCGTCGTCTTCCGGAACGTCGCTGCGCAGGTGACGGGCGGGCTCACCGTCGGCGGCATCGCGATCACGGGAACGGTGGTGGTCGACATTCCCTCCGGCGACTCGCTGGTGGTCGAGTCCGCGCTGCCGTTCTCGCCGGACCAGGACGCCCCCGAGACGCTGATCGTGGACCTGGACGCTAGCACCTGGCTCGCGGCCACCGACCCCGTCACCCGCCGCGTGCCGCCCACGGTGTTCCGGAACGCGGTGAAGCTGCGGCTGAAGGGAAGGTAGGCGGGTCGGACGACGGAACGAGGGAGGACGCGCTGGCGCGCTCCCCCTCCGTCGTCTGCCCGCCTCGCGCCGCCGCCGATCACGCGGGCTACGCCGCGAGCTCCGACGTGCAGTGGGCGCAGCGAATGGCCGCGACGGGGATCTTGAAGAGGCAGAACGGGCACTCCCTGTCCGTCGGCGCCACGGGCTCGGACTCGTGCCGGCGGCGGAGGCGGTTGTACGAGCGGACGACCAGGAAGATGACGAAGGCCACGATCAGGAACTGGATGACGGTGTTGATGAACACGCCGTAGTTGATCGTCGCCGCGCCCGCCGCCTCGGCCGCGGCGCGGGTGGGATAGGGCGTGCCCGACAGGTTGAGGTACTTCTCGGAGAAGTCCACCTTCCCCGTCACGGCACCGATGGGCGGCATCACCACGTCCTTCACCAGCGACTCCACCACGCGCCCGAACGCCGCCCCGATCACCACGCCCACCGCCAGCTCGATCACGTTCCCCCGCGCGATGAACTCCCGGAACTCCTTCATCATGGATCTGGCTCCCCGTCGTCGGTGATCCCGCTGCGAAACGCGTCGACGGCAATCTACGGGTCCTCCCTCCTTCGCGTACCTCTCGCGTTCGCCCCCTGGGCCGCCGCCGCCCGCCGGGTGGGCGATCCGTGCGCCGCCCCGCCCCTCCACCCGTTGCGATCCCGCCCGTCCCGCAGACCCGCCCCCTCCTGGCCCGTCGCCTCCTGGAAGCGCCGCGCATGGACGCCGCGGGAGTGGAGCGCAGTGCGGGCGAGGGCTTCTACGACCTCGGCGGGCGCGAGCGGGAGAGAGGGGCGAGACGCGGACGGGCTTCAGGATCTGTCTTGATAGACGCGGTGTGGTTGCGTACTATGCTGCGGCGGGGATGGGTGGCGGTCGCGTAAGCCACGGTTGCACGCGCGGATCGCAAGAGCGCTACACTGCGCGAGCCGCGCGACGTATCCGCGGGATAGGCTGCGGGGTGCAGCCTACTATCATGTTAGGCGCTACGGGCGCCCGTGCCGAGCAAGCAAATCCCAACTTCCATGGAGACGAGCATGAGGTCGAGCCTCAAATGGGATCGACTTGGCCCAACGGATTTTGAGGCACTCTGCTATGACCTGCTCCGAGAACTCGGAGCAAAGCGATTGCAGTGGAGGCGCGGGACATCGCTCGATGCAAGCCCGGCCGACCAAGGCCGTGACATCGAGTGCGAGTTCAGCTACGCAACTCCGTCCGGACAGGATCTTGTCGAGCATTGCTTTGTTGAGTGCAAGCACTACCTGAAGGGAGTACCGGCCAAGGCACTTTCAGGGGCGCTCGCTTGGGCAGAAGCCGAGCGTCCCGACGCTTTATATTTTCTCATCTCGGGGTTTCTTTCGAACGCAGCGAAACAGCATCTTGATGCTTATCGAGCCAACAACCGCCCCCGGTTTCGTATTGTGGTCTGGGAGCGACCGGACATTGAGGCTCGTTTAGAAGGCCGTGCCAACCTGATTACAAAGTATAAGCTATCCGACCACCTGTTGGAGATGGACCTCTTGCACTCAGCTCACGTGGAATTCATGACGCGAGGGCCGCTTCTGGTTTCCTTAGACACCTTCTTTGGCATCGTAGATCGGCTTACCCCGGAAGAACGCCGAGACTTCCTCGTAGATGCGTTCGAGCTGGTTCTACAGCCTCGCTATCGTAAGCCCGATTCTCCGGATGAGACAATCGCGGAATTGCGGCTTGATCCGGTAACATACTCTGGGTTCAAGACGCGCTGCCATGAAGTTCGACTTCCCGGTTTTTTCCTTGTGCACGCGATTGTAAGCTTCGCGCTCCACATGCAGTTCAACAGTGGTAACTACACCCGAGCCGAAGAAGTAAGGGATACTCTCCGTAGATTTCTCGCCTTCATCGAAGCCGAAGATGGTGGAGCAAAGGACAAGGCGGACAAAGAGAGACAAAGGCAAATGATCGAGAAGATTCGCTCCGACATCATTGGTGTAGAGAGTCGTTTGCGGCAGTCGCATCGCCGTTATCTTGTATTCTGCGACCGGATACTCCGGCCGCTACTGGAGGTACGGGAGCCGTTCGCTGATGTCTAGCGCTGCATTATAGGTTTCGTTCGGACCGAGGAGCGCCTAACAATCGGCTGCAGGGGATGCGGGGCCTTGCATGGTTTTGGACGCGATGAAGGTCTTGCGCGGCGGCCCCGCACCCCTGACCCTTGTGTCGTTAGGCGGCATTCACAGTTCGGTGCATGAAGAGTTTTCGACTACTCCGGGGCTTGCCGCCCTACGGCGCACTCGCCGTCCCTTTCCCCGCCGCGTGGGGACGCTCGGGGCGCGAAGGCGTTGTCGTGGAGTTCACTCCCTCTGGCGGCGGGGCCTGGGTCGGCAATTTCGCTCGTGGACTCGGCGGAGTGACTGCGGCAGTTGCCCATCCTGACAGGCGTCGCGTGCTCGTTTTTGCCGACGGAGATCTCTGGTGCGTGGATCCCGAATCCCGAGCCGCGGAGGAGTTCGCACAGGCGGTGGAGGCGTTTTGGCCCGTGCGCGAGCCTGACGGATTTGTGCTGAGCGTGCAGGGACTGGCGTTACTCCGCGTTGGCCCGAACGGCATCCTGTGGCACACCCGCCGCCTGTCCTGGGATGGCTTCAACGCAGTCCGACTCTCCAACGAAACCATCAGCGGGGAGGCTTGGAACCCCGTCGAGGATCGATGGATGCCCTTCGAGGTCAACCTGGCGACCGGCGCATCCGAGGGTGGGTCATTCGGGTCCGGCGATCCGGAAGCCTGGCAGCGGCTCGCATCTCCGCGCGATGCCGCCTAACCATCGGCTGCAGGGGATGCGGGGCCGGCCATGCTTTTGCGCGACGAAAGTCCTGCGCGCCGGCCCCGCACCCCTGACCCTCATGTCGTTAGGCCGCTATTCAACTCTGTGCGTTCAGAAGGGGGGACACGCCATGCATGACGAAGCAAAGGTCGCTGCCATTACAAGCGAACTCCTCGCCGGTGGATACCATCTCTTGGGGCCTCATCAACCCGGTAGCCCCGAACACGGTTGGGTTGCTCCCATCATTCCGGTCGGCTCTCGGGCGGGAGCTGCTCCGTACGGGTGGGGCAATACACGGCTCGAAGCCGCTGAGGCTGCGCTGGACCTTTGGCGTAGCCAGATTAGGAGCCGATCATAAATGCATTGTACACGCTCGGAAACGGAGTTAATCAGCCCTCCGAGGTTGGGATCGTGAAGTCCTACGAGGCGAATGACAGCGACAGGATTTGCTGATGAGACCTGATGTTTGCCCCGATGACGGTTATCGGGTACGTAGCGAGGAGGAGATGGAACGGAAGAATTATCTGCACCGATGCACCAGCCCTTGGCACCCCAGGCACCCGGGCAAGTGCCCGAATTGCGGTTCGGAAGCCAATCATTTGGCTGCCGGGATCGGTCGCAATCCCGAAGCTCTCTGCGAGAATTGCAGGCGTATTGGATGCCGTTCCCCGACTCGCCTGATGAGTAGGCTCAACTCAGGGTGGGGCGCGGCCTACCAATCGGCTGCAGGGGATGCGGGGCCTTGCCTGCTTTCGGGGGGACGGCAATCTTGAGCGCCGGCCCCGCACCCCTGACCCTTGAGGCGTTCGGCGGCTACACTTCGGATTTATTCGTTCCGAATCCTGGACTTAAAGAAAGCATGGTACGAACAGGAGGATTGCGAAATGGTTAGGTGCACAGCTCCGGTAGATGTATCTTGTCCGCGTCGTTGTTTCTCACACTCCTATTCGTTCAAGACCATGCGTTCTTTCCTGCCGTCGCTGCTGGTCGTCGCGCTGGGCCTGGGTGCCTGCCGCGGTCGGCCCGAACCCGGTACCCGCGCCGCCGATTCCACCGGTCGCGACGGGACGTCCAGCCCATCTTCGGACCCTCAGGCGATGAACGCATCCGCCGAATCCCCGGCCGAGGGCGGGTACCGCCTCCTGGGCGTGCTCGACCCTGAACGGGGCAACCTGGTCGCCTTCGCGATGAAGGTGCCGCGCAGCTGGCAGGCGAAGCAGACGTTCACCCGACGCTGGGTGGGGGCGATGCCGCAGAATCAGATCTACCTCGACCTGCGCGCGCCCGACGGTCGCACCCAGATCGAGTACCTGCCGTCGCGCACCTACAACCACGCGGACGGCCCGACGATCCGGCAGACCCGGGGCATGGAACAGTCGATGGGGCTGCCGATCTCCCGGCTTCCGGACGAACTGCCGCCGATGCCGCCCGTGACGTACATCCGGCAGGTGTTGCTGCCGTTCCTGGCGCAGAACGGGTTTCAGCTGCGCAACGTCGGCAACGAGATGGACGCGCCGCAGCGGCGGAACGCGAACGGACAGATGGAGTCGCGCGGGTCGGTCGACGGCATCCTGCCCAACGGCAACCGGGCCCGGGTGGAGTGCCGCATCACCCGGAATGTGCAGCAGATCGGCAACGACACTTACACCACTTGGATGGTGATCCCGTCTATCACGCAGACGGCCGACGACCTGGACACCGCCCACGGCCACACGGTGGTCGCCCAGGAATCCATTGTGATGAACCCGACGTGGATGGAACAGAATCAGGCCGCCCAGACGCGCGGTGCCCAGGCGAACAGCGAGTTGAGTCGCCAGCAGCACGAGGCGACGATGGGGCAGATCGACGCCAACACCGCTGCGATGACCCGGGGGCACAACGCCCGGATGAATGACATCCAGCAACAGGGCGTCGCCAACACTGCCCGGCACAACGACCGCATGGCGGCGATGGACCGGGACAAGGCGGCGTTCGACAACCGCATGGGCTCGATGGACCGGCAGCAGGAGACTCGGATCGACGGCATCCGGGGCGAGGCCAACTACGTCGACCCGACGACCGGGGAGCGGGTGAAGCTACGGGACGGCTCCAACCACGTCTACCGCGACAACCGGAACCCGACGCGGTATTACGGTACCGACACGCCTATCGACGCCGGGCGGATCGACTGGCAGGAACTCCAGAAAGTCTCACTGCCGAACCGCTGATCCGATCCCTCTCGGCCCAGGGTCATCGTCGTGAGAAAGCATCCCTGACGCACGAGACCGTCCGAAAACTCGAGCGAGCGCTCTTCCAAGGCAGGGCAGGCCGCAGCGGGGGGTGTTCGCCCGTGCATCGCTTCGTCAGCGCATTCGAGGCTCGGACGTGCTGGGAGGCGTCCTGAGGGCCCTTCAGGTGCTC
>JASLAX010000084.1 GCA_030146875.1 Longimicrobiaceae bacterium | reverse complement strand
CGTCCACGCGGTCGTCGCGCTTCAGCACCTCGCGGGCGGCGCGGGCGTCGCCGCGCACGAAGTCGTCCAGCGCGTCGGAGAGCATCTCGCGCGCGATGCGCGACATCTCGTCGACCTCGGGGAAGTCGGTGAAGATGGGGTGGTCGGTCAGGTGCGGAACGGCCTCGGCGATGTTCACCGCGTGGTCGCCCACGCGCTCCAGGTCGTTGGAGATCTTCATCGCCATGGTGATGAGGCGAAGGTCGCGCGCCATGGGCTGCTGCAGCGCCAGCAGGTTGATGCAGGCGTCGTCCACCGCCATCTCCATGGCGTCCAGCTCGCTGTCGCGCGCGATCACGCGGGCGGCCTTCTCCTGGTCGCGCTCGGCCAGGGCCTCCATGGCCTCCGCCACCAGCTCCTCGGCGAGCGTGGACATGTCCAGCAGCCGGTTCTTGAGGCGCGCCAGCTCCTCGTGGAAGTGGCGGCCCGCCGTTCCGGGGGTCATCCGAACCTCCCGGTGATGTAGGCCTCGGTGCGCTCCTCCACCGGGTTGGTGAAGAGCTTCTCCGTGGGCCCGATCTCCACCAGCGACCCCATGTAGAAGAAGGCGGTGAGGTCCGACACGCGCGCCGCCTGCTGCATGTTGTGGGTGACGATCACGATGGTGTAGGTCTCCTTGAGCTCGTAGATGAGCTCCTCGATCTTCTGCGTGGCGATGGGGTCCAGCGCGCTGGCCGGCTCGTCCATCAGCAGCACCTCGGGCTGCACCGCCAGCGCTCGCGCGATGCACAGGCGCTGCTGCTGCCCGCCGGAGAGGCCCAGGGCGCTGCGGTCCAGCCGGTCGGAGACCTCGTCCCACAGGGCCGCGCCGCGCAGCGAGCGCTCCACGATCTCGTCCAGCTCCGAGCGGCGCCTGGCCAGCCCGTTCACGCGGGCGCCGTACGCCACGTTGTCGTAGATGGACTTGGGGAACGGGTTGGACTTCTGGAAGACCATCCCCACCCGCTTGCGCAGGGCCACCACGTCCTGGTCCTTCCGGTACACGGAGTCGCCGCGGATCACCATGTCGCCCGCGTGGCGCACCCCGGGGATCAGGTCGTTCATCCGGTTGATGGAGCGCAGGAAGGTGCTCTTCCCGCACCCGGACGGCCCGATCAGCGCCGTCACGCGGCGCTCCGGGATCGTCAGCGTGATGTCGTACAGGGCCTGCGTGGCGCCGTACCAGAACGAGAACTCGCGCGCCTCCACCGCCGCGTCGTGGCTCGCCGCGGACCAGGCACCGTCGGAGGTGGCCACGGGGCGCGGCGGCGCGGCCCGGGCGCCCTCGGGCGCTTGCGGCGGGGACTGCGTCCCGGATTCGGGTCGGCTCATGCTACTTGCTCCGGTACGGGCTGCGGATCAGGAAACGGGCGGAGAGCGAGACGGCAAGCACCAGGCCGATCAGCACCAGCGAGCCCGACCACGCCATGCGGTGCTGGTACTCGTAGGGCCCGGTGGCGTAGGTGAAGATCTGCAGGGGCAGCGCGGAGACGGCCTTCCCCGGGCGCCACTCCCAGTACGGGGAGCCCAGCGCCGTGAAGAGGAGCGGCGCCGTCTCGCCCGAGATGCGGGCCAGCGAGACCAGCACGCCGGTCATGATGCCGCTGCGCGCCGCGGGCAGCACGATCCCCAGCGTCGTCCGCCAGCGCGTGAAGCCCAGCGCCAGGCCGCCGTCGCGCAGCTCGCGCGGCACCAGGCGGATCATCTCCTCCGTGGTCCGCGTCACCATGGGCAGGAACATCAGGGCCAGGGCGACCGCGCCGGCGAGCAGGGAGAAGTGCCCCATCTGCACCACCACCCACGCCCACACGAAGATGCCGATGACGATGGAGGGGATCCCGTTCATCACGTCGGCGATGAAGCGCACCACGAAGGCGAGGCGCGACGTCCCCGCCTCGGCCAGGAAGACGCCCGCGCCGATGGCGACCGGGAGCGCCATGGCGGCGCCCAGCCCCACCATCAGCACCGTGCCCAGGATCCCGTTGCCGAAGCCGCCCCCCTCCTCGCCCACGGGCGCGGGAACCTGGGTGAAGAAGTCGAGCGAGAGCGACGAGAGCCCCTCGCGCAGCAGGTGCGCGAAGATCAGGAGCAGCGGCACCACCGTCAGCAGCGCCGCGATGCCCGTCATGGTGAGCATGAGCCCGTTGACCACCCTGCGGCGGCGGTCGCGGGCGGTGGGCCCGGCGCTCACCCGCGCCCCCCGCGCAGCGAGACGCGCCACACCAGCCACCGCGCCACCGAGTTCACCACGATGGTGATGGCGAAGAGGAGCAGGCCGATCTCCATCAGCGCGGCCAGGTACACGTCGCCGGAGGCCTCGGCGAACTCGTTGGCGAGCACGCTGGCCATGGTGTAGCCGGGCGCGAAGAGCGAGGAGGTGATCTCCGCCCGGTTCCCGATGACCATGGTGATGGCCATCGTCTCCCCCAGCGCGCGGCCCAGGCCCAGGATGATGGCGCCGATCACGCCGGGAATGGCGTAGGGGAGCGCCACCTGCCAGGTCATCTCCCACCGCGTCGCCCCGAGCGCGAGGGCGGCCTCGCGCTGGTCGCGCGGCACGGCGGCCAGCACCTCGCGCGAGACGGCGGAGATGAAGGGGACGATCATGATGGCCAGGATCACGGCGCCGGCCATGATGCTGGAGCCGTACGCCGGCCCCGCGAAGAAGGGCACGCGGTCCCCCAGCGCGTCCACCAGCGGCTGCTGCACCGACGTCCGCAGCCACGGCACCAGGACGAAGATGGCCCACAGGCCGTAGATGACGCTGGGGATGGCGGCCAGCAGCTCGGTGGCGAAGGCCACGGGGGCGGCCAGCCAGCGCGGCGCCAGCTCGGTCAGGAAGATCGCCATCCCCACCGAGAGCGGGACGGCCAGGACCAGCGCCAGGAGCGAGGACACCACCGTCCCGAAGATGAAGGGCAGCGCGCCGAACTCCCCCTGGACGGGGTTCCACTCGGTGGACGTCAGGAACCCCCACCCGAACTGCCGGATGGAGGGAAGCGCCGCGCCCGCCACCCGCACCAGGATCAGCGCGAAGATCGCGGGCAGCGTGAGGCCGAACAGCGTGAGCGTGACCGCGTACGCGCGGTCGGAGGCGTTCCCGCGCGCCCAGCGCGGAAGGACGCGCGACGCCAGGGAGGGCCGGGGCGAGTCGGCCAGTACGCCAGCCTCTTCCGGGACCGGCTGCATGGGCATGGTTTGCGTTCGTCTCCGTCGTGGGGAGCGACGAGCGCCGCGTCCCGTCCCCGGACCGCGGAGGACGGGGCGCGGCGCTCACCCTGCGTGCGTCACCCGGCGGCCAGCGCGGGCTCGTTCCCGGGCCCGCAGGTCACCGTGCGGAGCCTGGTCATCACCTGCTCGCGGATGTCGTCCGGGAGCGGCGCGTAGTGGAGCCGGCGCGCGTCCTCGGCGCCCTGCGTGAGCGCCCACTGGATCACGCCGGTCAGCGCCCGCGCCTTCCCGCAGTCCCCCATCTTCTGCGGCACGAGCAGGTACGTCCACGACGCGATGGGGTAGGCCTGCGCCCCCGCGGCGTTCACGATGGAGAGGCGGAAGTCCGGGTGCTGGCGGAGCTGCTCGCCCAGCCCGGCGGCGGCGGCGCTGGTGGCCTCGATGGTGGGGGCCACGAACGTCCCCGCCGCGTTCCGCAGGGCGGCCGGGGTGAGCCCCGTCTGCATGGCGTACGCGAGCTCCACGTAGCCGATGGCGCCCTCGGTCTGCTTCACGGCGCCGGCCACGCCCTCGTTGCCCTTGGCGCCCAGTCCCACCGGCCACTTCACCGACTTGCCCTTGCCCACGACCGTCTGGAAGCCGGGGCTGACCGCGGCCAGGTAGTCCGTGAACACGTAGGTGGTGCCGCTGCCGTCGGTGCGGTAGACCACCAGGATGTCGCGGTCGGGAAGCGCCACGCCGGGGTTGAGCGCGGCGATCCGCGGGTCGTTCCACTTCTTGATCGTGCCCTGGTAGATGTCGGCCAGCACGTCGCCGCTCAGCTTCACCTGCTGCTGCACGGAGGGCAGGTTGTAGGCGACGGCCACCGCGCCCAGCACGGTGGGAACGTGGAGCAGCCCCGGCGCCTTCGCCATCTCCTCGTCGTTCATGGGCGCGTCGGACGCGCCGAAGTCGACCGTGCCGGCGGTGACCTGCTGGATGCCGCCGCCCGAGCCGATCGACTGGTAGTTGATGCGAACGTCGTTGGCCTCACCGTACGAGGCGAACCACTTGGAGTAGACCGGATACGGGAAGGTCGCCCCCGCTCCCGTCAGGGAGACGGCGCCGCCCGAGGGGGCGGCCGCGTCCTTCTTCATCTCGTCCGGGGTCCTGCCCTCGCCGCCGCCACACGCGGCCACGCCGAGCGCGAGGGTGAGCGCGGCCACACCGGTCCAGATCCGCTGCATTTCGTTGCTCCGAGAGTTCGGTTTCGTGGAGTCGAGCTCGCGGAGGAACGTAGGCGGCGAGCGTCACGACTCTGTAACGACACGGGCCGGAGGCGGGCCTCGGGGAGGGCCGGTATTCCGTTCAATGTCACGGGTGGGCGGCTCTTTCGCGCTGTGGCCCAGGGACGTAGCTTGGGGCCCGTCCCGTCACCAACCCGTTACAATCCACCCGACGCGGAGCGATCCCGTGCGACTGATCCCCCGGGACGAGAAGTTCTTCGACCTCTTCTCCGCCCTGGCCGAGCGCCTGGAGGGCTGCGCCGAGCTGGTGCACAAGCTCTTCTCCGACCCCGCCTCGCTGACGCAGTACGTGGCGCGCATCAAGGAGCTGGAGCACGAGGCCGACCACCTGACGCACGACGTGATCGAGCGCATCGACCGCTCGTTCGTCACCCCCATCGACCGCGAGGACATCCACCTGCTGGCCTCGCGGCTCGACGACGTGATCGACCTGCTGGACGGCACCGCGCGCCGCGCGCAGATGTTCCACATCACCGCCACGCGCGAGCACGCCAAGCGCCTCTCCGCCGTGCTGGTGCGCGCCGCGGCCGAGATCAAGGTGGCGGTGGGCGACATGAAGAAGCCGCTGGTGGTGGCCGAGCGCGCGCGGGAGATGAAGCGGCTGGAGGAGGAGGGCGACGCGATCTACCACGAGGCGGTGGGCGAGCTGTTCGCGGGGACGCCCGACCCCATCGAGGTGATCAAGTGGAAGGACCTGTACGACAAGCTGGAGGACGCCCTGGACCAGTGCGACGACGTGGCGAACGTGCTGGAGAGCATCTCCATCAAGAACAGCTGAGACCGTGGACACGTCCATCGCTTACGTACTGCTCATCGTAGCGGTCGCGTTCGTCTTCGACTTCATCAACGGCTTCCACGACTCCGCCAACTCCATCGCCACGGTGGTGGGCACGCGGGTCCTGAACCCCCTGCCGGCCGTGGTGTGGGCGGCGTTCTTCAACTTCGTGGCCCTGTTCACGGTGGGCACCGCGGTGGCGAAGACGATGGGCAAGGGGATGATCAACCTGGACGCGGTCACGCCCACCGTGGTGCTGGGCGGGCTGCTGGGCGCGATCACCTGGAACCTGATCACCTGGTACGTGGGCCTCCCGTCCTCGTCGTCGCACGCGCTGATCGGCGGCTACGCGGGGTCGGCGGTGGCCGGCTCCGGGCTGTCGGCGATCACCTGGGGGGAGAAGTGGATCCAGGTGCTGACGTTCATCGCGCTCTCGCCCATCATCGGGATGGTGGCGGGGTTCGGGCTGATGATCGCGGTGAACTGGATCTTCCACCGGGTGCCGCGCGGCGGGGTGGACCGCCTCTTCCGCGGCGCGCAGCTCGCCTCGTCGGCGCTCTTCTCGCTGAGCCACGGAGCCAACGACGCGCAGAAGACCATGGGGATCATCGTGGGGCTGCTCGTCTCGGGCCAGGCGGCGTTCGCCGGCGAGACGGGGTTCCTGCGGCACTTCTACCTGCGGAACGCCGACACCATCCCGCTCTGGGTGGAGATCGGCGCCTACACCGCGATCGCGCTGGGAACGCTGTTCGGCGGCTGGCGCATCGTGCACACGATGGGCTCGCGCATCACGAAGCTGCGCCCGGTGGGCGGCTTCTGCGCGGAGACGGGCGGCGCGGTCTCCATCCTGCTGGCCACCAGCATGGGCATCCCGGTGAGCACCACGCACACCATCACGGGCTCGATCGTGGGCGTGGGGGTGGGATCCAACGGGCGGGTATCGGCGGTGCGGTGGGGGATCGCGGGGCGGATCGTGTGGGCGTGGATCATGACGATCCCGGCTTCCGCGAGCATCGCGGCGCTGATCTACTGGGTGATGTCGCTCTTCGGCCTGAGGTGACGGCCGCCCCCGCCCGCCGGGGCGGAGCCGGGGAACGCACGAGGGGGGCGGGACGCCGATGCGTCCCGC
>JASLAX010000053.1 GCA_030146875.1 Longimicrobiaceae bacterium | reverse complement strand
TATCTTTCGATATCCCCGCCAGTTGGGAACCCGGCGCGGGGAATGCGGATTGATCTGGATGTGATTCGCGTGCGACGGACGGACGACGAAGCAAGCGTTCAGGAACACTCGGCAGCCGGCGGTCTACAACCCGCGCCGCCGGAAGCCTTATGCACAGGGAGTAGCGATGCTGATCCGCAAGCCCGACGACATCCCGTCGTCCGAGATCACGGACGAGAAGGTGTACCTGAACCGCCGCCAGTGGCTGGCCGCCGCGGGCGCGGTGGCGCTGTCGGGCGTCCCCGCGCTCGCCGCCTGCCAGGACGGCGACGACGCGCAGCCGGACAAGCCGAACACGTGGGAGCAGATCACCACCTACAACAACTTCTACGAGTTCGGCACCGACAAGGAGGAGCCGGCGCGGCTGGCCCCGCGCACGCTGCGCACCCGGCCGTGGACCGTGGTGATGGACGGGCTCTGCCGCAAGCCGGCGCGCTACAGCTTCGAGGACCTGATCAAGCCGCACCGCATCCAGGACCGCACCTACCGCCTGCGCTGCGTGGAGGCGTGGTCGATGGTGGTGCCGTGGAACGGCATCCCGCTCCGCGACGTGCTGCGCCGCGCCGAGCCGCTCCCCTCCGCGCGCTTCGTGGAGTTCACCACCCTCCTCGATCCCAGCCAGATGCCCGGGCAGCGGCGCGCCGTGCTGGACTGGCCGTACGTGGAGGGGCTGCGGATGGACGAGGCCATGCACCCGCTCACGCTGATCGCCACGGGGATGTACGGCCGCCCCCTCCCGGCCCAGAACGGCGCCCCGCTGCGCCTGGTGGTGCCGTGGAAGTACGGCTTCAAGTCGGTGAAGTCCATCGTGCGCATACGCTTCACCGACCGCCAGCCGCGCACCGCGTGGAACGTCTCGGCGCCGAGCGAGTACGGGTTCTACGCCAACGTGAACCCGGACGTGGACCACCCGCGGTGGACGCAGAAGCGCGAGCGGCGCATCGGGGAGTGGCTGCGCCGTCCCACGCTTCCGTTCAACGGGTACGCCGACCAGGTGGCGTCGCTGTACCGGGGGATGGACCTGCGGAGGAGCTTCTGAGCGACGCCGCCCGCCCCCGCAGGCCCCTGGCGGAGCGGGGGCTGAAGCCCGCGGTCTGGGTCGGCGCGCTGCTCCCGCTGGTCTGGCTGGTGGCGGAGGGGTTCCGGACCGGGCTGGGCGCCGAGCCCATCGAGGTGGTCACGCACACCACGGGGAAGAGCGCGCTGGTCCTGCTCCTGGTCACCCTGGCGGTGACGCCGCTGCGGCGCGCGACGGGGTGGAACCCGCTGGTGAAGGTGCGGCGGGTGCTGGGGCTGTTCGCGTTCTTCTACGCCTGCCTGCACTTCCTGACGTACCTCCTGGACCAGAACTTCTCGCCCGGGTTCATCGTGGAGGACGTGGTGGAGCACCCGTACGTGACCGCGGGCTTCGCGGCGCTGGTGCTGCTGGTGCCGCTGGCGGCCACCTCCACGAAGGCGGCGGTGCGGCGGATGGGGCGCCGCTGGCAGATCCTGCACCGGCTGACGTATCTTGCCGCCGCGCTGGGGGTGCTGCACTTCCTCTGGCTGGTGAAGAAGGACCTGCGCGAGCCCCTGATCTTCGCGGGGGTGCTCGCCGTCCTCCTCGCCGTGCGCCTTCCTCCGCTTCGCCCCGACCGCCTTCGGTCGGCGCTGCGGGCCAGGCGCGAAACCGGGCCCCGGCCCGTTTCGTAGGTGCGGGAGCGGGTCCCGCACGCATTGCCACGCAAGCAGGAGTCTCGGACATGGACGGGAGCATCGCCCCCATGGTCGTCTTCACGACGGGGATCGTCACGACGGGGGCCGTTCTGATCCTCCGCCCCATCGCCAAGCGCCTCGGCGACCTGCTGGAGGCGCTCACCGAGGCCCGCCGGCGCCCCCTGGCCGCGCCGGAGCTCACGCAGATCCGCGAGCTGCTCACCAACATCGACTCGCGCCTGAACCTGCTGGAGGAGCGGCAGGAGTTCGCCGAGGCGCTGCTGGCCTCGGGCGAGCGCTCGCTCCCCTCCCAGCTCCCCCCGCCGCCGAACTGACCCGGCGACGCGGAGATCGAGGCGGCCGGTCCCCAGCGGGGCCGGCCGCCTCGTCGCGTGCGGCACCAGCCGATCCCCTCCGCTAGCTCGCCACCCTGGTGAGCGTGAAGTTGAACGTGAGCGGCCACACCGAAACGGAGATCCGCGGCCCCTCATCCTCCGCCGTGATCTTCACCGAGTACTTGACGCCCCAGACCTTCAGGCTCAGCTCGAGCCGGTCTCTGCCGTCCTTGACGCTGTACTCGTACGTGCCCTCACCGGTCGTGGGCGGTCCGCCGTTGTCGAGCGAGAGGCGCGCCGTGCCGTCCTCCTGGAGCAGGAGGCGGACGTTGAAGTAGCCGTTGAAGCTCCCGAGCCCCGTGATGGAGTACTCGGCGGTCCCCTCCAGGTTCAGACGGTCGCGCTGGACGAACTGAGCGGCGGTGCCGATGGGGTCCTTCGCGCGGGTAGTGCCGCGGGTCACGGCGACGCGCGAGTCGGCGCCGAAGATGTCGGTCAGGTCGGGCATGGGTCTCTGCCTCCGGGTGCGGGTGCCGCGGCGCACGGCGCGGCGCGGCAGGGCGGGTACGGGCCCCGCGGGGTGGAAACGCGGGAGGGGCGCGCTCCGACGGCGCGCGGGAAGGGGAGGACGACCCGCGACCGGGGCGGAGCCGGACCACGGCGCCGCCCCTCCGAGCGCGTGCGGAACGCTACTGCACCTTCACCCAGAGCAGGCCCCCCAGGCCCGGGTCCACCCAGGTCACGGACGAGTCCTTGTAGATGGTGAGGTCCACCGCCTTGCCGCCCAGGTCGCCGCTGACCTTGAGCTTGGAGCCGGAGACCGCGAACGCGCCCTCGCCGTCGCTCATCGTGCCGTCCAGGTCCAGCGTGACGGTGGCCGCCCCCGAGGTGGCGGAGTCGCCGCCCGCCAGCTTGATCTGGAGCATGAACGAGCCCTGGTACTTGCCCAGCATGTTGTCGATGTCGGCGGTTCCCTGCACCAGCAGGGTGCCGCCCTCGGCGATCACGTCGGCGGTGGCGACGGTGGTGTAGAGACCCTTGCCCACCTTGACCGTCTTGCCGCTGCCGGCGATCACGTAGTCGGAGAACTTCGCCATGGTGCTCGTTCCTTTCCGCGGGCGCCGCGGCGCCCGCAGGTGCGTTCCCGCCGGCGCGCGGCCGGCGCCCGGCCCGTGCCGGGACGCGCGGGGCGAGAGGCCCCGTGCGCGGAGGGAACGCACCCCCGGAACGAAGCGGCGCCGGCCGGGAAGGCCAGCGCCGCGCGTGGGAATCCGAGTTCCTTCCGGCCGAGGGGATGGTGATGCAGGGTCTGTGGTGGACGCGGCGCCGGTGCTCCTCTGCCTACCTCCGACACGAGGCGCGGAGGAAGGAAAGGAGGAGCTCCCTTCCCGACCCGTGGCGGCGGCGCGCGGCGTCCGGCAGAGCGGGTGCCCCGCGTCCCGGTGAGGTGGTATCTTTCGGGTTTTCCGCGCCCCCTTTCCGCACGCTCCGGATGCCGACCGCCTCGCCCGCCCCCGTCCGCCGCCCGCCCGCTCCGCGCCCTCCCGGGCGGGCGCGGAGCCGCCGCCTGCTGGGGCACGAGATGCGGGCGCTCTCCCGGCTGGCGGGGCCGGTGATCGTGGCGCAGCTCGGCGGCATCGCCATGCACACCACCGACACCATCATGGTGGCGCCGCTCGGCGCGGAGGCGCTGGGGGCGGCGGGGATCGCCACGGCCACCTTCGTGGTGGCGTTCATGGTCTGCCAGGGCGTGGTGCTGGGGATGTCCCCGCTGGTGAGCCAGGCGTTCGGGGCGGGGGACGAGCGGGAGTGCCGGCACGTGCTGGTGCAGGGGCTCTGGGTGGCGGCCGCTCTCTCCGTTCCCCTCACCCTGTTCACCGCCTTCGGCGGGGCGATCGTGCGCCTGCTGGGCCAGCCAGAGGGGGTGGCGCGGCTGGCGGGGGAGTACACCCTGGCGCTGGCGCCCGGCGTGGGGCCGCTGCTCGTGTTCACCGCCTTCCGGCAGTACCTGGAGGGGCGCGGGCGCACCCGGCCGGCGATGGTGGCCACCTTCGTGGGCGTGGCCGTGAACATCGTGGGCAACCGCGTGCTGATCTACGGCGTGCCGGGCGTGGTGGAGCCGCTGGGGGTGATCGGGTCGGGGATCGCGACCTCCCTGGTGCGCTGGGCCATGCTCGCCTGGATCGTCGCGTACGTGGTGCGCGACCCCGAGCTGCGGCCCTCCGGGGTGCGGAGGCGGCCCGACGCGGCGCTGGCCGGGCGCATCGCACGCATCGGCGGGCCCATCGGCGCGCAGCTCGGGGCCGAGGTGGGGATCTTCGCGATGGCGGCGGTGATGATGGGGTGGATCGGCGCGGCGGAGCTGGCGGCGCACCAGGTCGCCATCAACATCGCCTCCGCCACCTTCATGGTGGCGATGGGGACGAGCATGGCGGGGGTGGTGCGCGTCGGGGCGCACGTGGGCGCCGGGAGCCCGCGCGCGGTGCGCCGGTCGGCGGTGGCGACCTACCTGCTCTCGCTGGGCTTCATGGCCGTCACCGCCCTGGTCTTCGTCCTCTTCCCCGCGCAGCTCGTGGGGCTGTACACGACCGACGCGCGGATCGTGGGGATCGCCACGACCATCCTGTACGTGGCGGGCGCCTTCCAGCTCTTCGACGGCGCGCAGGTGGCGGGGCTCTGCGTCCTCCGTGGAGCCGCGGACACCCGGGTGCCCATGTGGATCACCATCGGCGGCTACTGGGCGGTGGGGATGCCGGCCGCCTACCTGCTGGGCTTCACCTTCGGCCTGGGCCCCGTGGGCATCTGGTCGGGGCTCTGCATCGCCCTGGGGGTGGTGGCGCTGATGCTCTGGCTGCGCGTGCGCCGCGTGCTGTGGAGCGGACGCCTGCAGCGCGCCATCGACGCGGCGGCGCGGTAGGGGACACGTTCCCCTCCCGCTCGTCCGCGGACGGCGTTAACATCCTTCCCGGCAAGCTCTTCCCTCCTTCCGCACGATCCCGCGCGGCTGGGCATCCGACGCCCGCGTCCCCCGCCGCCCACGGCCCGTTCAAACCTTCCGGACCCCGCCGGCGTCGTATCACCGGCGGACGGGCCGTCCGATCACCTCCATCCGGTCCGGATGAATGGCAACGATGCTGGCTGAGATCCCGACGGCGGGCGCCACCGCGCCACCGACGGTGGTGGAACGGGCGCAGGCGGGCGACGTGGCCGCCTTCGAGCGCCTGTACCGCGAGAACGTGGACCGCGTCTTCGCCCTGTGCCTGCGGCTCTCGGGCGACCGGGGGCGGGCGGAGGAGCTCACGCAGGACGTCTTCGTGCGGGCGTGGCAGAAGCTGGGCTCGTTCGAGGGGAAGTCGGCGTTCAGCACCTGGCTGCACCGCATCGCGGTGAACGTGGTGCTGGGGGAGCGGCGGGCCGACGGGAACCGGCTGGCCCGCGTGGCCCCGACGGACGACCTGGAGGCGGCCGAGGCCTCGGCGCCCCCCAGGCGCGCCCACGACCCGGGGATCGGGATCGACCTGGAGCGGGCCATCGCCACGCTCCCCCCGGGGGCACGCGCGGCGTTCGTCCTGCACGACGTGGAGGGCTACAAGCACGAGGAGATCGCCCGGATGCGGGGGTGGGCCGTGGGCACCTGCAAGGCACAGCTCCACCGGGCGCGCAAGCTACTTCGGGAGGCACTGGGACGATGACGCACACCGAGATCGTCGAGCGGCTGGACGACTACGTGGACGGCGCGCTGGACGCGGCCGACCGGGACGACGTCCGCCGGCACCTGGAAGGCTGCGACCCCTGCCGCGGCGAGGAGGAGGCGCTCCGCGCGCTGCTGGTGGAGGCCGCCGGCCTGCCGCGGGGGATCGCCCCCCCGCGGGACCTGTGGGAGGAGATCGCGCCGCGCCTGGAGCCGAAGGGCGGCGCCCCGGTGATCCCCCTGTTCCGGGGCGGTCCCGGGAGCTCGCGGTGGCTCCTCGCCGCCGCGGCGGTGCTGCTGGTCGCGGTGTCGTCCACCGTCACGGCCGTGGTGATGAGGCGGACGCAGGACACCGTGGCCTTCGTGCCCTCCACCGGCACCACGGCCCCGGCGCCGGCCGCGCTGGCCAGCTTCCAGCCGGCCGAGAGGGCCTTCGGCGCGGCGATCGACGAGCTGGCGGCGGCGCTGGAGCAGCGGCGCGCCACCCTCTCCCCCACCACGGTGGAGACGCTGGAGCGCAACCTGAAGATCGTGGACGACGCGATCCGCGAGAGCAAGGCCGCCCTGGCGGCCGACCCGAACAATCCCGAGCTGGCCCGGATGCTCTCCTCGGTCTACGAGACCAAGGTGGAGATGCTCCAGCAGGCCGTGCAGCTCTGACCCCTCCGAACCAAGCTTCCGAAAGCGACGTCCGATGAGCATCCGCACGCTCTTCATCGCCGGGACCGCGACCGTGCTGGCCGCGTGCTCCGCCCCGGCCCAGCAGCAGGTGGACCGCCGGGTGGCCACTTCGGCCGGCGGGAACGTGGAGGTCCACAACATCGCGGGCTCCGTCCGCGTGGTGGCGTGGGACCGCAACGAGGTGCGCGTGACCGGCACCCTGGGGCGCGGGACGGAGCGGCTGGACCTGGAGTCCTCGGGGGGCGGCAACGTGGAGGTGCGCGTGGTCCTTCCCCGCGGGAACGGCCGCCACGACGTGCGCGGCTCCGACATCGAGGTGCGGGTTCCCGCCGGCAAGTCGGTCTCGGTGAACACGGTGAGCGCCGGGGCCTCCGTCAGCGGGGTGAACGGCGCGGTGGAGGTGCGCGCGGTGAGCGGCGAGGTGATGGTGGAGGGGCGCCCCCGCACCGTGGTGGCCGAGTCGGTGAGCGGCGACGTGACGGTGAACGCCACCACCCGCGAGGTGCGGGCCAGGTCGGTGAGCGGCGACGTGAACGTGTCCGGCGTCTCGGGCTCGGCCACCGGCTCCACCGTGAGCGGCGACCTGACGGTCACGGGGAGCCGCCTCTCCGGCGGCTTCCAGACCGTCTCCGGCGACGTGCGCCTGAAGGGCGACCTGGACCGCTCCGGCACCCTGGACGTGAAGACGCACAGCGGCGAGGTGGAGCTGGCGCTGGACGGCTCGCCGGCCGACGTGGACTTCTCCACCTTCAGCGGCGACGTGGACGTGGACGTGTCCGGCGCCCAGGTGGAGCGCCGCTCGCGCCGCGAGCAGCAGATCCGCGTCGGGCGCGGCGGGTCGCGCGTGACCGTGCGCACCTTCAGCGGCGACCTGCGGATCACCCGCTGACGCGGTAGGGGCCTCCCTCCGCCGAGGGCGGAGAGGAGCCTCGCCGACGGGACGGCGCCCGCCCGCGGCGCCGGCTCCCGCGGGACCCACCGGTGGGCGGCCCCGACCTCCCACCCTCCTTCTCCACGACTCCCGGAGGCACCCGGATGGCGACCACGATCCTCCCGCGGCGCGCGGTGCTGGCGGCGCTCCTGCTCCTTCCCGCCGCGCTGGCGACGGCGGGCGACGCGGCGGCCCAGCGGTACTCGCTCGACGGCCGCCGGGTGGCCCTCTACAACCTGGTGGGCGAGGTGACGGTGCAGGGTGGCCCGGGCGGCGCCGTGGTGATGGAGGTCGCGCGCGGCGGCGCGGACGCCGAGCGCCTGCGCATCACCCGCGGCAACGTGGGCGACGCCGACGCGCTGCGCATCGCCTATCCCGGCGACCGCATCGTCTACCGCGGGATGGGGCGCGGCTCGCGCTCCACCCTGCGCGTGAACGAGGACGGCACCTTCGGCGGCGGGTGGCGCGGCGGGCGCACGGTCACCGTCTCTGGCTCCGGTGGGGGCACGGAGGCGTGGGCGAACGTCACCGTGTCGGTGCCCGCCGGCCGCACCGTGGAGATCCACCAGGGCGTGGGCCGCGTGGCCGTCTCCAACGTGAACGGCGACCTGCGCGTGCGCACCTCCTCCGCGGGCGTGGAGGCGCGGGGGACCCGCGGCACGCTGGACGTGGACGTGGGATCCGGCCGCGTATCGGTCTCGGACGCGAGCGGCGACGTGAAGATCGACACCGGCTCCGGCGCGGTGCGGGTGACGTCGGTCGCGGGCGGGCGGCTGGAGGTGGACACCGGGAGCGGCGGCGTGACGGGCTCGGACCTGCGGGTGACCTCGCTGAAGGTGGACGTGGGCTCGGGGCGCGTGGCGCTGACGGGCGTGCGCTCGCCCGACGTGGACGTGGACTCGGGGAGCGGCTCGGTCGCGCTCGCGCTGGAAGCGGACGCCCGCAGCGTGAAGGTGGACACCGGCTCCGGCGGCGTGACCCTGACGCTGCCCTCCGACTTCGGCGCGCAGATGGAGATCGACACCGGCAGCGGCGGCATCACCGTGGACGTGCCCGCCACCGGGCGGCGCTCGTCGCGCGGCCACTGGGTGGGCCGCATCGGGGACGGGAACGGCCGCGTGCAGGTGGACACGGGCTCCGGCGGCGTGCGGGTCCGCGGCGGCTGAGGGCCGGCGCGTCTCGACGCCGATCCCCGCCGCCCGTCCTGCCGGGGCGCGGCTCGTCCCACCGGGCGAGGACGGCGGGGGCCGGCGGAGTAGCTTTGGACGCGAGCGGGCGCCCGGCCGGAGAACGCCGACCCGACCCCGGCCCATCGTGTCCTCCTGGGCCGGCACGGCTGACGGACGGAGCCCGCCCGCTCGCGGGGCGGGGTGCAACGAGGGGCCCGCGGATCCGTCCGCGGGCCCTTCGTGCGTCCGGCACGGGCCCCCCGCTTGCAGAGCCCCAGGGCCCCGCCGCGCCGCTCCGGCACCGGCGGGGAGCGCCGCGCGGGCCGGCGGGGAGTCAACGGGAACGGGAGAACGGCGATGCGAGAGTCGGAGCGGACCCAGTCGGTGTGGAAGGCCACCCGGCCCCTGCGGGAGCTGCCGCCGCTGCGCGGCGCCGCCGAGGCGGACGTGTGCGTGGTGGGCGCCGGGATCGCGGGGATGACCACCGCGTACCTGCTGGCGCGCGAAGGGAAGCGCGTGGTCGTGCTGGACCACGGCGCCCCCGGCGGCGGCGAGACGGGGCAGACGACCGCCCACCTGGCCAGCGCGATGGACGACTTCTACCACGTGCTGGAGGGCGTCCACGGCCGCGACGGCGCCCGGCTGACCTACGAGAGCCACCAGGCGGCGATCGAGCGCATCGGCGAGATCGCGCGGGCGGAGGGGATCGACTGCGACTACGAGCGCCTGGACGGCTACCTGTTCCCCGGCGGCACGGACGGCCCCGAGGTCCTGGACCGCGAGCTGGACGCCGCGCACCGCGCCGGCTTCACCGACGTGGAGCGCCTGGTCCGCGCCCCCATCACCACCTTCGACACCGGCCCCTGCCTGCGCTTCCCCCGCCAGGGCCAGTTCCACCCGCTGAAGTACGTCTACGGGCTGGTGGACGCGGTGGAGCGCCTGGGCGGGAAGGTCCACTCCGGGAACCAGGTCACCGCGATGGAGGGCGGCGCCCGCTGCCGGGTGGAGGGCGACGGCTTCTCGGTGGCGGCGGACGCCGTGGTGGTCGCCACGAACTCTCCCATCAGCGACCTGTTCGGGGTGCACACCAAGCAGGCGCCGTATCGCACCTACGCGATCGGCGCGCGCATCCCCGCGTCCACGGTCCCGCGGGCGCTCTACTGGGACACGCCGGACCCCTACCACTACGTGCGCCTGCAGAGCGTGGAGAAGGACGGCGAGTCGTACGAGATGCTGATCGTGGGCGGCGAGGACCACAAGACGGGCCACGCCGACGACATGGACGAGCGGTGGCGGTGCCTGGAGGAGTGGACGCGCCAGCGCTTCCCCATCACCGGCGTGGAGCTGCGCTGGTCCGGCCAGGTGATGGAGCCGGTGGACCACCTGGGCTTCATCGGCCGCGACCCGGAGGGGATGCAGAACGTCTACGTGGCCACCGGCGACTCCGGCCAGGGGATGACGCACGGCACCATCGCCGGCATCCTGATCACCGACCTGATCCTGGGGCGCGAAAACCCCTGGGAGGCGCTGTACGACCCGTCCCGCACCTCGTTCTCGGTGGGCTCCGTGAAGGAGTTCCTGAAGGAGAACCTGGACGTGGCGAAGGAGTACACGCGCTGGCTGCACCCGGCGGACGTGGGCTCGGTGGACGAGATCGCGCCCGGCTCCGGCGCGGTGGTGCGGCGGGGGACGGCGCCCGTGGCCGTCTACCGCGACGACGCGGGGACGCTGCACGAGCGCTCGGCGGTCTGCACGCACCTGGGGTGCATCGTGCGCTGGAACTCCGCCGAGAAGGGGTGGGACTGCCCCTGCCACGGCTCGCGCTTCGGGCCGGACGGCCAGGTGCGCAACGGTCCCGCGCGGACCCCGCTCAAGCCGGTCGAGGGGGACGCGTGAGCCGGGTGCGCGCGGCGATCCTGGACGTGGACGGGACCCTCATCGACAGCAACGACGCGCACGCGCGGGCGTGGGTGGAGGTGGGGCCCGAGTTCGGGTTCCAGGTGGATTTCGCCCACGTGCGCCGGCTGATCGGGATGGGGGGAGACAAGGTGCTCCCCGAGATCAGCGGCGGGATCGAGGCGGACTCGGAGCAGGGGGAGCGCATCGCCGAGCGCCGCGGCGAGATCTTCCGCGAGCGCCACCTTTCCGGGCTGAAGCCGTTTCCGGACGCCCGCGCCCTGCTGGAGCGGATGCGCGACGCCGGCCTCTCCCTGGTCGTCGCGTCCTCGGCCAGCGGCGAGGACCTGAAGGCGCTGCTGAAGCAGGCGGGGGTGCAGGACCTGATCGAGGAGAAGACGTCCTCCTCGGACGCGGCGGAGAGCAAGCCCGACCCCGACATCGTGGAGGCGGCGCTGGAGTCCGCCGGCTGCGAGGCCGGCCAGGCGGTGATGCTGGGCGACACGCCGTACGACGTGGAGGCGGCGCGGCGGGCGGGCGTGGCCTGCGTCGCGCTCCGCTGCGGCGGCTGGGGCGACGCGGACCTGCGCGACGCCGTCGCGATCTACGACGACCCCGCGGACCTGCTGGCGCGCTGGGAGGAGTCGCCGTTCGTGCGGGGGCCGGCGGGGTAGGGCGGGCGGCGGAAGTCCCCCGCCGGCGCGGCCCTCCGTGCGTCCCGGAGGGACGATTGCGGTTTTCAGCGGCGGGCTTTACGCCCGCGGCGCGCGGACGCAGCGAGCAGCCAATCGAATCCCGAGCACCCCTCCCCCTGGTGGGGGAGGGGCCGGGTGGTGCCGGGCCGTCGTTGAGAGGGGGTCACGCCGTCCGTTCCCCCCCCCCGAAGGCTGCCGCATGCGACGTTCCGCCCTCCTTCCCGCCCTCCTCCTCGTCTGCACCGCCGGCGCAGGGGCATCCCGGCTCGCGCCGCCGTCGACGGAGCTGACCTACACCGTGCGCACGGGCCCCGTGCAGCCGGCCTACCAGTCGCAGTACACGATCACCGTGCGCGATGGCGCCGGCCGCATCGAGTGGAGGTGGCTGGCGCCGGAGTCCACCCGCGCGGCGGACTTCGCCATCTTGCCGCGGGCGCTGGAGGCGCTCCGAGCCACCCTGCGCGCGCAGGGCGCGGCCACCACGCCCTGGCGCCACGCGTTCAGCCGCCGGATCGGCGGGGGGAGCACGACGCTGGCCGGCTCGCTGGACGGCCGCGCCTTCCAGATCCCGAATCGCGTGGACCCCGCCCAGTCCGAGGCGGCCGGGCGCATCTTCGCCGCGGTCGACGCGCTGGTGCCGGACTCGGTGCTCGCGCGGGTCAAGGCGCGGTAGCGCGCCGTCGACGTCGGGCGAGCGTCGCCCCGGCCGGGGATCGGTGGATGGAGGGCGCTCGGGACGCTGGTCCCGGGCGCCCTTTC
Organism: Longimicrobiaceae bacterium; assembly: GCA_030146875.1. Taxonomy (GTDB): domain Bacteria; phylum Gemmatimonadota; class Gemmatimonadetes; order Longimicrobiales; family Longimicrobiaceae; genus JASLAX01. Next base: position 348 of record JASLAX010000053.1, on the reverse strand, counting down.
GGCGTAACGTACGCCAGGGACCCGCTCCATCCCCGTCACCCGGCCGCCGATGAGACGCCTCGCCGCCGTCCCGCTCGCCTGCTCCACCGCCGCGCCGGCCCCGGCTCCGGTCCCCGACGCCGCCCGGTGGAGGCGCGGCTCACCTCCCGGAGCGGGCCCGCGTCGAGAGGCGCCGGCCGATCAAACCTTCCACCCGGGAGAGACGATGAGCACGAACCTTCCACCGGCAGCGGTGGGCCGCGGGGCGATCCGCCGCGTGACGACGACGGCCGCCCTCCTCCTGGCGACGGCGGCGCCCGGCTGTGCGCAGGCGGCGCGGGCGCCGGCCGACCCGGCGCTCGCCGCGCG
>JASLAX010000051.1 GCA_030146875.1 Longimicrobiaceae bacterium | reverse complement strand
GGGGCGGGGGAGCGCCCCGCCGCCGCGGGGCGGGGACCCGGACGTGTGGGCGGCGCTGGCCGTGCTGGCCCGGGTGGCGGAGGAGCCGGAGGGGGCGGACGAGGGGCGGCTGCTGCACGCGGCGCGCAGGGCGGCGGCGTGGGCGGAGTCCCGCGGGGCCTGGGGAGCCGCCCTGGCGCTGGCCGAGGCGGCGGCGGTCGCGTTCCCGGGCGCGCCCTCCCCCGCCATCCAGGCGGCGGGGCTGGCGCTCCGGCGGCGCGAGGAGGAGGCGGCGGTGGCGTGGCTGCGGGCGGCGGCGGCCCGGCTGGGCCGCGCCGCCCCGCGTCAGCAGCCCTTGCGGAGCTCGCGCTCCATCTCCTTCCACTCGGTTCCCACGCGCTCGTAGCGCACCTTCCACACGCGGTCGCAGATGCGGGTGGGGAACTCGCGGCGGTCGGTGGTGGTGCTGGCGACGAAGGCCGTCAGCTCGCCCGGCGCCCAGCGCATCAGGTTCAGGTGCACGTACACCCCGTACTCGCGCACCCAGCATCCCCCCACCATGTCGCCCTGGTCGCAGAGCAGGGTGGAGTCGGCGTGCACCGAGATCACCGCCGGGCGGCCCAGCGCCTGCCGCACCGCCTCCGGCTTCACGTCCGTCTTCGTCACCAGCCTGGCGCCGCCCACGAACGACTTCAGGTCCACGTGCAGCGGGCCCTCGGCGCGCCTGCCGGGGGCGTTGGCGCGGGCGTCGGCCTCGGAGAAGGCCAGCACCTTGGGGAGCACGGCCAGGTAGTCGGCCTCGGTGGGCCGCTCGATCGTGCAGCCGGCGGTCAGCGCGAGGAGCACGGCGAGCAGGGGACGGACACGCATCATCGGTCGAACGCGGGGCGCGGGGAACGTCGTCGTGGATCCACGAAGAGTACCGCCCCGGTACCCCGCGCGCCAACCGGGGTGCCGGGCCGTCTCCGCCCCGGCCGAGGACGCAGCTTGGCGGTGCGCGGCTGCGGCGACGGTTCCGGATACGGAGTCGCGGGAGGGAACGGGCGTGGTACTCCGTGAACTCCGTGAACTCTCCGTCGAACTCCGCGCGTTTCTCACCTCGTGGCCTGCCGCGCGTGAAGTCCGCCGCGGACACGCGACCCGGGGCAGTACGCGGCGGGTGTCGCGTCGCCGTCGATCGAGCGCTTCCCGGAGCACGTCCGGCCGGCTGCGTGGGAGAGGGCGAGCCGCGTCGGCCGGAGAGGTGGAGCGCGGACTCCCGCCGCGGCGCCCCGCGTGCTAGGTTGCGCGCCCGGGGGCGCCGGCCGGCGTCCCGCGTTCGTCCGCGCGCAGGAGACGCCGATGCGGCTGTGGAAGCTGACCCCCCGCCACGACTCGCTCTGGTGGTGCGAGGAGGGGCGGGACCCCTGGCACCCCCACTACGACCGGGCCTTCGGGTTCCTGGTGCGCGCGCCCGACGAGGAGGCCGCCCGCTGGCTGGCGCACCAGGGGGCGGGGGAGGAGAACGGGGCGCTGGAGGGCGTGAGCCCCTGGCTGGACGACGGCTACTCGCGCTGCGAGGAGGTGCGGGCGGACGGGGCGGAGGAGATCCTGCTGGTCAACTTCCGCCACGGGCGGTGACGGCGGGTGAAACCGGCGAGGGGGGTCCCGCGTACGGTCTCTCGGGTGGAGCGGGTCTCCGCCCCCCTGAGCCAGACCGAACGACCTGCACATAGAGAGAGGACCCCATGTTGGAAGAGATCCACACCGCCCCCGAGGACCGTCGCACCGTCGCCCTGATCGTCGACGCGGGGGTCGTCGCCCTGGGCCTCACGACCTTCGCGGACGGCCTGGCTGCTTCCGGGTCCACCACCGCCGCGGTGGGCGCCGCGCTCGCCACCGCCGGCCTGGTCGGCATGGCCTGGCTGCACCGCCGCCGCCCCACGCTCGCCCCCAGCCGCGTGTAGCACGCGCCGGGCGCGACGACGAAGGGGGAGCCCACGGGCTCCCCCTTCTCGTTTCCCCCCCCGACGGCGACCGGGAGGACCTGCGTTCCTCGACGCACCCGCGAAGGAGAGCGGCCCCCCGGCATCTGCCGGAGGGCCGCTCTCGATCACCCGCTCGACCTCCGGCGAGGGCTAGACCCAGGTGCGCTGGATCTGGCCCACCGAGGCGATGCGCTGCTCGGCGATGCGGTCCGCGGCGCGGTAGGTGGCCAGGCCCTCGGCCGCCGACAGCTCGAAGATCGCGTCCAGCGTCCGGTAGATGTCGCCCGCCTTGCGCATGGCCCGCTCCGCCGTCCACCCGTGCAGCTCGCCGTAGACGTTGATCAGGCCCCCGGCGTTGATCACGTAGTCGGGCGCGTACAGGATGCCCTTCTCGTGCAGGGCGTCGCCGTGGCGCTCCTCGGCCAGCACGTTGTTCGCGGCGCCGGCCACCACCTGCGCCTTCAGCTGCGGGATGGTCTCGTCGTTGATCGTGGCGCCCAGGGCGCTGGGGGCGTAGATGTCGCACTCCACGCCGTAGATGGCGTCGGGGGCCACCGCCTGCGCGGCGAACTCGCGCACGGCCGCGTCCACCCGGTCGCGGTCGATGTCGGTCACGATCAGCTTGGCGCCCTCGGCCGCCAGGTCCTGGCAGAGGTAGTAGCCCACGTGGCCCACGCCCTGGACGGCGACGGTGCGGCCGTTCAGGTCGTCGGAGCCGAACTTGTGCTTGGCCGCCGCCTTGATGCCGCGGTACACGCCATAGGCCGTGACCGGCGACGGGTCGCCGGAGGTCTGCTGGCGGCCGGTGACGTTCTCCGTCTCCATGGCCACGAACTCCATGTCGTCCACCGAGGTCCCCACGTCCTCGGCGGTGATGTAGCGGCCCTTCAGCGTCTCCACGAAGCGGCCGTGCGCGCGGAAGATCTCCTCGCGCCGCGCCGTCCGCGGGTCGCCGATGATGACGGACTTGCCGCCGCCCAGGTTCAGGCCGGCCACCGCCGCCTTGTACGTCATGCCCCTGGAGAGGCGAAGCGCGTCGATGAACGCCTCGGAGTCGTTCGCGTAGTTCCAGAAGCGCGTACCCCCGAGCGCCGGGCCCAGCACGGTGTTGTGGATCGCGATGATCCCCTTGTAGCCGCAGGACGGCTCGTGGCAGAAGACGACCTGCTCGTGGTCGTGCTCACCGATCAGCGAGAAGAGTTCCATGCCGGTTCTTCGGTAGGTAGTGCACGGATCGGAACGGCGAAGCCTCGCCGGGCCGGGGACCGCGCGGAAACCTTCCGCGCGGCCGGGAAGCGGGGCTGCCCCCGCGGAACTGCTAGCGTCGGTAGAGCTCGCGGGCGATCACCGTCCGCTGGATCTCGCTCGTCCCCTCGTAGATCTCGGTGACCTTGGCGTCGCGGAACAGCCGCTCCACCGGGTACTCCTTCACGTACCCGTAGCCCCCGAACACCTGCACCGCCTGCGTGGTGACCCACATCGCCGACTCCGTGGCGAACAGCTTGGCCATGGAGGCCAGGCGCGTCACCGGCTCGCCGGCGTCCTTCGCGGCCGCCGCCCGGAACAGGAGGGCGCGTGACGCCTCCACCCGGGTCGCCATGTCGGCCAGCTTGAACTGCATGCCCTGGAAGTCGCGGATCGCGCGGCCGAACTGCTTCCGCTCGTCCGCGTAGGCCAGGGAGTGCTCCAGCGCCGCCCGGGCCAGGCCGATCGCCAGGGCGGCGATCCCCATGCGGCCGTTGTCCAGCCCCTGCAGCGCGTACACGAACCCCATCGAGGGGTCGCCCAGGACCTGGTCGTCGGGAACGAACATGTCCGTGAAGGTGATCCCCACCGTCTCGGACGCGCGCTGCCCCATCTTGTCCTCCTTCTTCCCCACGGCGTACCCCTCGGTGCCGGTGGGGACGATGAAGGCGCCGATCCCCTTGGAGCCGCGCCGCTCCCCCGGCGTGTCGGTGCGCGCCATGGCCACCACCACGTCGCCGAAGCCGCCGTTGGTCACCCACGCCTTGGCGCCGTTCAGGATCCACCCGCCCTCCGTCCGCACCGCCTGCGCCGCCATGGAGGCCGCGTCGGAGCCGGCGTCGGGCTCGCTGAACGAGAAGGCGCCCAGCATCTCGCCGCGGGCCATGGGCTTCAGCCAGCGCTCGCGCTGCTCCGGCGTGCCCTGCGCCAGGATCATCTGGGTGGGGAGCGAGTTGTGGACGCTCATCGCCACCGCCACCGAGGCGTCGCCCCGGGCGATCTCCTCCAGCGCCAGCAGGTACGAGAGGGTGTCCAGCCCCAGCCCGTCGTACTCCTCGGGCACCAGCATCCCCAGGAAGCCCAGCTCCCCCAGCTTGGCGATCACCTCGCGCGGGAACTTCGCCTCGCGGTCCCACTCCTCGGCGTGGGGCCGCAGCTCGCCCTCGGCGAACTCGCGGGCCAGGTCGCGGATCTGCTGCTGTTCCTCCGTCATTCGGCCGGCCTCCGAGCAAAATGGCCGCCCCGGCGGCGGGTCGCCTCCGGGGCGGGTCTCGCGGGTCTACGCGGCGTAGGAGTAGAACCCCTCGCCCGTCTTCCGCCCGAGCTTCCCCGCGGCCACGTACTTCCGCAGCAGCGGGCAGGGGCGGTACTTGTCGTCGCCCAGGCCGTCGTGCAGCACCTGCATGATCGCCAGGCAGGTGTCCAGCCCGATCAGGTCGGCCAGCGCCAGGGGGCCCATGGGGTGGTTCATCCCCAGCTTCATCACCGTGTCGATGGCCTCGCGGTCCGCCACGCCCTCCATCAGGCAGAAGACGGCCTCGTTGATCATGGGCATCAGGATGCGGTTGGAGACGAAGCCCGGGTAGTCCTGCGCCGCGGCCACCGTCTTCCCCAGCCCCTCCGACACCGCGACCGTGGTGGCCGTGGTCTCGTCCGACGTCGCCAGCCCGCGGATGATCTCCACGAGCTTCATCACCGGCACGGGGTTCATGAAGTGCATCCCGATCACCCGGTCGGGGCGCCCCGTCTCCGCCGCGATCTCGGTAATGGAGATGGACGAGGTGTTGCTGGCCAGGATGGCGTGCGGCGGCGCGTGCGCGTCCAGCTCGCGGAAGATGCGCATCTTCAGGTCGCGGTTCTCCGTGGCGGCCTCCACCACCAGGTCGGCGCCCGCGACGGCGTCCAGCGCCGTGGCCGTGGCGATGCGGCCCAGCGCCTCGGCCTTGGCGTCCTCGGTGAGCCCGCCCTTCTTCACCTGCCGGTCCATGTTCCCCGAGATGGTGCCCCGCGCGCGCTCCAGCGCCTCGGGCGAGACGTCCACCATGGTCACGTCGTAGCCGTTCTGCGCGAAGACGTGGACGATCCCGTTCCCCATCGTCCCCGCGCCCACCACCGCCACCTTCCGGATCTCGGCCATTCCCCCGCTCCCGTTTCAGTTCAGCGCCAGGTACGCCGCCAGGTAGATCGCGATCATCCACGCCCCCGCCGCCATCACCCAGCGGTCGGCCAGGGCCAGGAGCCCGCGCGCTCCCTTCTTCCTGCGCTCCATCGCCTCGCGCACGCTCCCCGCCTCCACCACGTCCTGCGCGGAGATGCCGCGCAGCCCCCCCAGGCGCGCCGTGGCGCCGAAGAGGAGGAGCATCACCCCGGAGCAGAACACCGTCAGCAGCCAGGCGCGCTCGCGGTGCTCCGGCGTGGCGGCGCTCAGCGCGGGGTGCAGCGGCACCAGCAGCGCCAGCGCGGCCAGCACCGCCGCCGCCAGCGCGGCCGAGCCCCAGAAGCGGAGCGCGCCGCTCACCGCGGCCACGCCGGTCCCAGGCGGTCGTCCACCAGCGGGCGGGCGGCGCGGATCTCGGGCGCCTCGTCCAGCCGGCGCGAGCGGAGCATCCATGCCGTCACCAGCAGCATCGCCAGCGTGGCCGCGGCGCCGCCCTCGGGGCCGAACGCGCCCCCGGTCCACCAGTCCGCCCCCGTCTCCACCGAGGAGTAGAGGGGCGTGTCGTTGGCGATCCCGCTCACGGGCAGGTCCAGCACGCTCGACATCACCCAGTTCCAGGCCAGGTGCATGGCGGTCACGAACCAGAGCGACCGCGTCCGCAGGTACGCCACCCCCAGCATGATCCCCGCCGCGAACAGGTTGGCGAAGGCGAAGACGCTCAGGTTCGGGTTCGCCCCGTGCGCCCCCGCGAAGAGGACGCTGGTGAGCAGCAGCGTGGGCCACGGTCCGATCCCCTGCACCAGCGCCTGGAAGGCGTACCCGCGGAAGACCACCTCCTCCACCGCCGCCGCCACCGTGAACGAGAGCAGCCCGCTCGCCAGCACCACGGCGTACTCCGCCCCCGTGCCGCCGTCCGGCACCCAGGCGTAGCCGCCGGCCAGGACGACCAGGCCCACGACCAGGAGCAGCGAGCCGGCGCCGACCGCCAGCCCCAGCCCCGTCTCCCGCAGCGCGTGCGGTCCCACCCCCAGCCCCAGCGCCGCCGCGGGCCGGTCGTCCACCATCCGCAGCATCACCACCCCGCCTCCCACGGCGGCGAGCGTCGCCACGAGGTTGATCATCCACGCCGCCTGCGCCAGCCCCAGCGCGGCCGCCAGCACCATCCCCACCACGGCCAGGCTCACGGCCACGCCGATGAAGAGCAGGATCCGCCACCCGGCGCGGAGCCCGCCCGGGCCGTGGAGCACCCCTGCCCGGGAAGCCCCGGCCGGGCCGGCGGCCGCGTCGCTCAGACGCGCTCGACCGAGAGCGCCACGGCGTCGCCGCCGCCCAGGCAGAGCGTCGCCAGGCCGGTGGAGGCGTCGCGGTCCTTCATGGCGTGCAGCAGCGTGGTGAGCACCCGCGCGCCCGACGCGCCGATCGGGTGGCCCAGCGCCACGGCGCCGCCGTTCACGTTCACCCGGTCCCAGTCCCAGCCCAGCCCGGCGCCGTCCGCCAGCGCCTGCACGGCGAACGCCTCGTTGGCCTCGATCAGGTCGTAGTCCTGGATGTTGCTGCCCTGCTTCTTCATCAGCTTCTTCACCGCCTCGATGGGGGCGAAGAAGAGCTCGTTGGGCTCCACCGCGCCGGTGGAGTAGGCGGCGATGCGGGCCAGGATCGTCAGCCCGTGCGCCCGCGCGTACTCCTCCGACACCACGACCACCGCCGACGCCCCGTCGTTCATCGACGACGCGTTGCCCGCCGTCACCACCGGCTCCGTCACGTCCTTGGGGGCGTGCTGCGTGAAGGCGGGGCGCAGCTTGCCGAGCGTCTCCGTCGTGGTGTCGGCGCGGGGGCCCTCGTCGGCGTCCACCGTCACGCTGCCCTTGCGGCCGGGGACCTCCACCGGGACGATCTCCTCCTTGAACTTCCCGGCCCGCGCCGCGGCGATCGCCTTGCGGTGCGAGGCGGCGGAGAACTCGTCGGCCATGTCGCGGGTGATGCCGGCCTTCTTGGCCGTGTACTCCGCGTGCCCGCCCATGTGGACCTCGCAGAACGAGCACCACAGCCCGTCGCGGATCAGCCCGTCCACCATCGTCTGGTCGCCGTACTTCACCCCGTCGCGCATGCCGTACACGTAGAACGGGGCGTTCGACATCGACTCCTGCCCGCCGGCGATCACCACCTGGCTGTCGCCCGCGCGCACCGACTGCGCGGCGAGCATCACCGCCTTGAGCCCCGACCCGCACACCTTGTTGATGGTCAGCGCCGAGACGGTGGAGGGAAGGCCGGACTTGATCCCCGCCTGCCGCGCGGGGGCCTGGCCCACGCCGCCCTGCACCACGTTGCCCATGATCAGCTCGGCCACGTCCGCCGGGTCGATCCCCGAGCGGGAGACGGCCTCGCGGATGGCAGCGGCGCCCAGGTCGGGGGCGGAGAGCGGCGAGAGCGCTCCCAGGAACTTGCCGATGGGGGTGCGGACCGCGCTCACGATGACCGGCGTGGTCCGCGGGTCCCGGGCGATATCGATCATGAAAGTGCCTTTCCCTGGTGGTTCGTTCCGGCCCGGCGCCGCGAGCGGCTCAGGCGACCTCTTCCAGCGTGGTTCCCTTCGCGTCCGCCACCGCGTACCCCCACGGCGTGCGCGCGTCGTGCGTGGACACCAGCAGCCAGCGCTCCTCGGCCGCGCGGCGCAGCAGCGCGCGCTTGCTCTCCAGCGTGACCAGCGGCTCCACGTCGTATCCCATGATCCAGGGGAGCGGGAGGTGTGCCATGGTGGGGACGACATCCGCCAGGAAGCACGCCGTCTCGCCGCCGGAGCGCACCAGCACCGACTGGTGCCCCGGGCAGTGGCCGGGGGTGGGAAGCACGGAGATGCCGGGGAGCACGTCCGCCGCGCCCTCCACGAAGCGAAAGCGCCCCGCCGCGGCCACCGGCTCGAAGTTGTCGGGCAGGTACGACGCCTGGGTGCGCTCGTTCACCCGGTGCGCCCAATCCCACTCCGCCTTCTGCACCACGTACTCCGCGTTCGGGAACGCCAGCCGCACCCGCCCCTCGGCGTCGCGGTAGGTGTTGCCCCCCGCGTGGTCGAAGTGCAGGTGCGTGTTGACCACCACGGAGACGTCGTCCGCGGAGAAGCCCGCCTCCGCCACCAGCTCCACCAGCCGGTCGGGGTGGCCGGAGCCCTCCGACGGGGCGTTGTCCACGCCGTAGATCTCGCGGAAGCGCTCGTTCTCCTTGTTCCCCAGTCCGGTCTCCACGACGACGAGAGCGTCCGGCGTCTCGACGAGGAGGCAGCGGAGCGCCAGGGGGATGCGGTTCCGCTCGTCGGCGGGGATGCGGCGCTCCCAGAGGGGCCTGGGGACCACGCCGAACATGGCGCCGCCGTCCAGCCGCTGCAGCCCGGTCTCCAGCGCGTGGATGCGGAACGCCCCCAGCGCGCGGGTTCGCACGCGCGCGGCGTCCACCGCCAGGGAGTAGGCGGGCGCGTTCACGCCGACTCCATCGACCGCGGCGAGGCGCGCCGCTTCTTCCGCGGGGTGCGCTTCCCCAGGTACGTCTCCAGCCCGTGCCAGTCCTCCACCCCCTGCTCCTCCAGCAGGTCCAGGAAGCGGAGGAGGACGTGCGCCGTGGCCACCGCGTCGTCGAGCGCGCGGTGGCGGGACTCGATCCCCAGTCCGAAGTACAGGGCCAGCGAGTCGAGCGAGCGGGAGGGGAGGTTGGGGAAGAGCTTCCGCGCCAGGCGCACGGTGCAGAGCTGCCGCCCGGCGGGGGGCATGCCGGTGCAGCGCTCCATCTCGGACGAGACGAAGCGCCAGTCGAACGCCGCGTTGTGGGCCACGAACACGCGCCCCTCCAGCGCCCCCGAGACCTCGTGCGCCACCTCGTGGAAGCGCGGCGCGCGGTCCACCATCTCCTGGTGGATCCCGGTGAGCGAGACGATCATCGCGGGGATGCGGCGCTCCGGGTTCACCAGCGAGCACCACGTCTCGCGCACCTGCCCGCCGGAGACGCGCACGGCGGCGACCTCCGTCACGCGGTGGCCGGAGCCGGGGGAGCCGCCGGTGGTCTCCACGTCCACGACCACGAAGTCCTCGTCGCGCAGGCGGCGGGCGTGGACCGCCTCGGCCTTCGCCAGCGACCAGGTGCCGTCCGCCGCCACGGCGAAGCGCTCGTCGGTGCCCAGCAGGGCGAAGACGGCGGCGGACGCGGCCGCGGGGGCGCCGCGGATGCCCAGGGCACGCTCGGCGACCTCCAGCGTGGGCTGGGGGCCGCCCTCCAGCAGGCGCAGCGCGCGGCGCGCGAGGCTCCCCTCGTGCTCGAAGCGAACGCCGACCAGCGGGACCGTGCTCACCACACGTCGTCCCGGCAGACGGGGAGCGTCATGCAGCGCCCGCCGCCGCCGCCGCGCACCAGCTCGGCGCCGTCGAAGGCGATCACCACCTTGTCGTCGTCGCCCAGCTCCACCTCGCCGGTCAGGAAGTCGAGCGCCGCGACGGTCCTGTACCCCGCCTCGCGCTCCATCTCGCGCATGGTGGCCTCGTTGCGGGTGTATCCCAGCACCACGCCGGGCTTCACCGCCACGAAGTTGCACCCGCTGGACCACTGCTCGCGCTCCTGCACGGTGGGGTGCCTGCCGCCGCAGCAGATGGCCTCCAGCGGCAGGTCCACGTTGCGCAGCGCCGCGAACAGGTCCTGGTACTCCTTCACTCCCTTGCCGTCCGGCCGGTAGTACAGGACCGGCAGTCGCCCGGGGCCGAAGAAGTACGGCGGGTAGACCACGGCGTGCGTGCGGTCCACCATGGTCAGGATCATGTCCAGGTGGATCGCCGGGCTCTCCGACGGCAGGACGACCACCAGCACGTGCTCCACCCCCGCCGTGGTCCGCAGCCCCTCCACCAGCCCCTCGATCGCCGCCGGGGAGGAGCGCTCGGAGAGGCCGATCATGGCCAGGTCCGGGCGCAGGATCAGGACGTCGCCGCCCTCGATGGTGTAGTCGCTGCGGTGCTCCTCGGTGCCGTCGTAGATCAGCCCGGCGTTGTTGCAGAGCAGCGGGTGGTAGCGGAAGAGCGCCTTCATCAGCAGCTCCTCGGTCCACCGCACCGCGTACCGCATGGCCCCGATGATCACGCCGTCGTTCACCACCATGGCGGCGTCGCGGGTGAAGAACAGGTTGGGGAGCGGGGGCAGCTCGTACGAGACCTTGTGGAGCAGCTTGGAGATGGGCCCCTGCGGGGACTCCTTCCCCTCGATGAACATCTGGATCAGCTCCTCGCCCGGCGTCTCGGCCACCTCGCCGCCCAGCGGCTGCGACGCGGCCACCTCCATCACGCGCTCCACCAGGAAGCCGCGCACCTCGGGCTCGTCGATGATGTCGGCGAGCAGGTCGCGCACCTCCAGCACGTCGCAGAAGCGCGCCAGGATGGCGCGGAAGCGATGGTGCTCGCGCCGCGCCAGGTCCAGGTCGATGATGTCGTCGTACAGGAACTGCTCGCGGTTCGACGGCGTGACGGCGAGCAGCTCGCGCCCGGGCGTGTGGCACAGGACCACGCGCAGGGCGCCGATCTCGGAGCTTACGCGGACGCGGCCGCCCGGCGTGTGGTTGGTCGTTCTGGGCATAGACCGGGAAGATAGCGGGGGCTCCCGGCGGGGGCAACTCGCCCCGTTCCTCTATTTTCCCGTCATCAGGGCGAAGGAGAGCCCCTCCAGCTCGACCGCCAGGTCCACGTTGCGCAGGGCCACGCCGCGGGGCACGCGGAGCCGCGCCGGGGCGAAGTTCAGGATCGCCCGCACCCCCGCCTTCACCACCCGGTCCACCACGGCCTGTGCCGCCTCGGCCGGCACCGCGACCACGGCGATCTGCACGCCGCCCTGCCGCAGCGCCTCGTCCATCTCGCGGTCGTCCTGCACGCGCAGGTCGCCCCAGCGCTCGCCCACCTTCGCCGGGTCGGCGTCGAACACGGCCTGGATGTGGAAGCCGCGGCGCTGGAAGTCGCGGTACGAGAAGAGGGCGGAGCCGATCTTGCCCGCGCCCACCAGCGCGACGCTCCACGTGTGCGACAGGCCCAGGATGGCGCGGATCTCCCGCAGCAGCTCCGGGACCGAGTAGCCCAGCCCGCGCTTGCCGAACGACCCGAACAGGGACAGGTCCTTGCGCACCTGCGCCGACGTGGTGCCGCCGCGCTCGGCCAGCTCGCCGCTGGAGATGGTGTCCACCCCCGCGTCCGACGCCTCCTGCAGGAAGCGGAGGTACAGCGACAGGCGGCGGACGGCGGATTCGGAGATCTTCTTCATCGGCGGGGTGGGGAGCGGCCGCCCCCGAGGGGGACCGGCTCGGTCACCGGCTTGTGAATTGTTTCACAAAAGTAGGGCGCGTAGGGGTGAGCGTCAACGCCGGGCGCGGCGTCGCCGTCCCGGTGGCGGTCGGCGGGCTGCTACGGGGTAGGGAAGGCGCCGCGGGCGCGCAGGGCGCGGGCCAGGGTGACGAACGTCCCGGGGGGGAAGGTCTCGGGGCGCTGGCGCAGGTCGATGCCCAGCTCGCGCTCGACCTCGCCCAGCGTCTCGGGCGAGAGGCCGCAGGCGTCGCGCAGGATGCGCTGGAACTGCTTGCGGCGCTGCCCGAACGCGGCGCGGGTGAGCGACCGCAGCGCCGTCTCCTCGTGCTCCGGCACCGGCGGGGGAACGATGGGGTCGATGCGGATCACCGCCGACTCCACGTCGGGCACCGGGCGGAAGGCCGTCCTGCTCACGTTCAGGACCCGCTTCGCGGTGGCGACGGCGCGGACGCCGACGGCCAGGGCGCCGTACTCCTTGCCGCCGGGCTCCGCCAGGATGCGGTCCGCCACCTCGCGCTGCACCATCAGCACGATGGCGGCGGGGCGGGGGCGGCGCTCCAGCAGGGAGAAGAGGATGGGCGTGGTGATGTTGTACGGGATGTTGCCGATCACGCGCAGGCGCGCGGGCTCCCGCGTCACGCTCTCCAGCGCCACGTCCAGCACGTCCGCGTGCACCACCTCCACCGAGGGATCCGCGGCGTGCTCCACGCGCTGCCGCTCGGCGAGGTCGTCGTCCAGCTCCACGAGGACCAGCCGCCGCACCCTGCCGGCGATGTGCTTCGTCAGCGCCCCCACGCCCGGCCCGATCTCCATCACCTCGTCGTCCGGCCCCGCCTCCAGCGCCTTCACGATCTTCCGCTGGATGTTCTCGTCCACCAGGAAGTTCTGCCCCAGCGAGCGCTTGGCCTGCGGAAGCCCCCCGATCTCCCGCCGCGGCGGACGCGGCCGGTCCTGCCCCCGCATCCGGCTCACGCGCTCCCTCGCGAGGATGAGGACGTCAGAGAGGCGACCGAGGCGGAGGACGTAGAGGCCCGCGACACCGCCTGCGAATGAATTCGCGGCTCGGAAATGCACGAAGTCCCCCTGCGGGGACTCCCCGTCCGCGGCATCCGAGCGAGAGCCGCGGACGCGGAAGCACCCCTCCCCCCTGGTGGGGGAGGGGCAGGGGGTGGGGGGGCATGCGGCGCGCACCGAACCCCGCCCACGAACGTCACCCCTCTCCCCTCGTGGGGGAGGGGCCGGGGGAAGGGGGGCGCAGCGCCGGTGGACGTCCGCCGCCCCCGGGAGACCGCCCGTCCGCAGGCACGCGCGGGAGACGACGCATCCGCCCTCCGACCGACGAGGCGGCCGGCCGCCGCCAGCCAGCGAATGAATTCGCCGTCTGGAACAACGAACAAAGTCCGCTGCGCGGACTCGGCTTCCGGCGCGAGCCGAAGCCGTCGTGCACCCCTCTCCGCTCGTGGGAGAGGGACGGGGGGCGAGGGGGCCCGCAGCCGACGCGGCGACGGACCTCCATCCGCGCTCACAGCCGCACCGCCACCGCCGTCCGGTCGTCGGGGGGGACCACGCCCGAGGACTCGCCCACGACGGCGAAGACGCGCTCGACGACCTCGGTGGGGTGGGCGCCGCGCACGCGGACGGCCTCGTCCACCACCACGCGCTCGCCTGCGATCTCCCCCGCGCCCAGGCCGTCGGGAAGCCCGTCGGTGAACAGGAAGAGCAGGTCCGCCCCCGGGTTCCACGCCGTCTCCGTCTCGTGGTACTCGTCGCGGTCCAGCATCCCGAACGGGGGGTCGGTCACGGAGAGGCGCTCCACCTCTCCCTCGGCCAGGATGCGGAAGGCGTGGGCATGGCCGGCGTTGGCGTACGTCATCCGCCCCTCCGCGGGGTCGATCACCGCGTAGAAGAGCGTCAGGTACATCTCCGTGGTCTCCAGCTCGTCGATCAGCGCCCGGTGGGTGCGGCGCAGCACCTCGGCGGGGTTGTCGCCCTCGGAGGCGTGGATGGCCACGGCGCTCATGGTCAGCGCCATGATCAGCGCCGCCGCGAACCCGTGCGAAGAGACGTCGCCGATCACCACCCCCAGGCGCCCGCCGCTCAGCCGGAAGAGGTGATAGAAGTCGCCGCCCACCGACTCGGCCGGAACGCATCGCGCGGCCACCTGCGCGTACCCGTCGAACTGCTCCAGCGGGGGGAGCAGCTTGAGCTGCAGGTCGTGGGCGAGCTCCATCTCGCGCATCACCCGCTCCTGGCTCACCACCTCGCGCACCAGGCGCGAGTTCTCCACCGCCGCTCCGATCTGCGACGCGATGGCGGCCAGCAGCTTCAGGTCGCCGGCGGAGAAGCCCTCCTGCGTGTTGCGCCCGGTCATGTTGATGACGCCGACCGTGCGCGCCTCGCCGTCCGGCGGCGTGTACGAGACGGGGACGGAGAGGAAGGAGCCGCGCGTGGCCGTCTCCGGGGGGCACCCCTCGCGCGGCCACACCTCGCCGGGCGCAAGGATCACCGGCTGGCGGTCTCGGAAGACCGCGGCGGTGACGGAGCAGGGGTCGTCGATGGGGATGGGGCCGAGCTGCCCGTCGCCGCCCACCACCGCGGCCAGCGCCAGCCTGCCGTGGTCGGCGTCGTGGACCCAGAGCGAGGCGCGCTGGGCGCCCATGATGGACGACACCTCGGAGAGGATGGTGCCCGAGGCCTCCTCCAGCGAGATGATGGAGCCAAGGATCTCGCTGATGGAGTAGAGGAGGGTGATCTCCTCGTAGCGCTCGGCCACCTCGCGCGAGAAGGCGCGCATCTCGTGGTCGTGCTTGGCGGCGCGCGTCAGCGCCCGCCCCAGGAAGCGCATCGCCGGCCCCGCGTCCGCCGCCGCCGAGAGGTCGACCCACCACTCCGTCCCCGGCACCTGCACCGCGGCCTCCGACGGCGCATCCGCGTCCGGGGAGGGAGCCTCGGGGCGCCACCCGCCGTCCACCTTCGCCCACAGGCGCACCTGGGCCCCGTACTCGCGGCGGAAGTCGTCGAGCACTTCGCGCAGCGCGGCCGGAACGGGGCGGACCGTGGCCGGGGAGGAGGGCATGGCGGTGGGCGTCAGGCGCCGGCGGCGCGGCGGGCGGGGCCGCTGCGGTGGAGGACGAGGCGGACGGCGTTGCCGCATTCGTTGTACCGAACCTCGTCCATCAGCTCGCGCAGCAGGAAGATGCCGCGTCCGCCGGGGGACTCCAGGTTCTGCGGGGTGGTGGGGTCCGGGACCACGCCGGGGTCGAAGCCCTCCCCCTCGTCGATCACCTGCACCACCACCTGGGCGGACGAGAGGGACACCTCCACGCGCACGCGCTTGGAGGGGTCGCCGCCGCTGCCGTACGTCATGGCGTTGGCCAGCGCCTCGGTGACGCCCACGCGGAAGTTCAGGTTGAGCCGCGAGCCCTGGAAGCCGTACTCCTCGCAGCGCTGCGCCAGGTAGCCGACGGTGCCCTCGATGGAGCGCAGGTCGCTGTGGAGCTCCACCGCGAACTCGATCGGCTCGGTGGTCTGCGGGGTCCCGCCGGAGCGGTCGCGTCGTTGCATTCGATACGGACCCGTCCCCGCCGCGCCCGCCGGGGCGGACGCGCGCGGGGGGCGCGTGGATGGGGCGTCCCGTGCGGGGGGAGGGCCGGGCGCTCCGCTCCCGTGCGGGGCGGGCGGACGGCGTTCCTCGCTCAGGGCGCCTGGAGGGCCTCTTCGCGCGAGGCTGCGATGTTGAAGAGCGTGTCGAGCTTGGTGAGCTCGAAGAGCGTGCGCAGGTCCTCGTTCAGGTTCGCCAGCCGAAGGTCGCCGCTCTGCTCGCGGATCTTCTTGGACAGCGACACTAGCACGCCCAGCCCCGAGGAGTCGATGTAGCCGGTGTTCTGGAAGTCGATGACGAACTTCCGGTCGCCCCCCTCCAGGTGGTCCAGCACCTTCTGCTTCAGCTCCTGGCGGTTGCCCACGATCAGCTGCCCGTCCACGTCCACGACGACCACGTCGTTTTCTTTCTTCGTCTGGAAGCTCATGACTGTTCCGCCTTCGGGGATGGAGAGGTGAGAGTCGGCCCCGTGCCGAGCAACGAACATGCCAGCGCGCGTCCCGCCGCGCGCCCGTCCGGATTCACCCCGCCAGCAGGCCGGTGATGCACGCCACGCGCACGATGTCGTCCGCCGTGGCGCCGCGCGAAAGGTCGTTGCAGGGCCGCGCCAGCCCCTGCACCACCGGCCCCACGGCCTGGGCCCGCCCCAGCCGCTGCACGAGCTTGTAGGCGATGTTGCCGGCGTCCAGGTCGGGGAAGACCAGCACGTTCGCCGTGCCCGCCACGGGCGACCCCGGCGCCTTCCGCGCCCCGATGGCGCCCACGAGCGCGGCGTCCACCTGCAGCTCGCCGTCCGCCGCCACGTGGGGGGCCCGCTCGCGGAACATCGCCAGCGCCTCGCGCACCTTCGCCACCGACGGGCCGTCGGCGCTGCCCTTGGTGGAATACGACAGGAACGCCACCCGCGGGTCGTCGCCCACCACCTTCCGCCGCGCCTCCGCGGCCGCCAGGGCGATCTCGCAGAGCTGGGTGGCGTCGGGGTCCGGCACCACGGCGGCGTCCGTGAACGTCAGCACCTCCTCGCCCTCGCCGCGGAAGCCGGGGACGACCATGTAGAAGGAGGAGGAGACGGTGCGGATCCCCGGCGCCGGCCCCACCGCCCAGAAGGCGGCGCGCATCACCTCGCCCGTGGTGGCCACCGCGCCGGCCACGGAGCCGTCCGCCTCTCCCGCGGCGACGAGCAGGGCGCCGAAGACCAGCGGGTCGGCGGAGCGCTCCCACGCCTCCGCCTCCGTCATCCCGCGCGCGCGGCGGCGCTCCAGCAGCCGCGCCGCCAGCGCGTGGCGCCGCGGGTCCGTCTCCGGGTCCACCACCTCCACCCCGCCCCCCGCCACCTCGAACGCCAGGGCGACCCCGGGCCCGCCCAGCACGATGGGAGTCGCGAGGCCGTCGCGCACCAGGCGCGCGGCGGCGAGCTCCGTCCGCACGTCCGCGCCCTCCGGCAGCACGATGCGCCGCGGGGCCGCCGCGGCGCGCGCGAGGACGTCCGCCTCGAACCCCATCCGAATCAGCCGCGCGCGGCCAGGAGCCGCCTCAGCACCTGGGGTGAGACGAAGGGCGAGACGTCGCCGCCCAGCGCCGCGATCTGCCGCACCAGGGTGGACGAGACGAAGGAGAGCTCCGGCGCCGGCGTGAGGAAGACCGTCTCCGCGCCCTCCCAGAGCGCGCGGTTCATGCGCGCCATCTGCAGCTCGTACTCGTAGTCCGAGACGGCGCGCACGCCGCGGACGATCAGGCGCGCGCCGCGCTGGCGGGCGTAGTCGACCAGCAGGCCGCCGAACGAGGCGGCCTCCACCCGCGGCTCGTCGGCGAAGCACTCGCGGATCAGCTCCACCCGCTCGTCCACCGTGAACATCCCCGTCTTGGCCATGGTGGCGCTGTGGGCCACGGCCACGATCACCCGGTCGGCGAAGGCCAGCGAGCGGCGCACGATGTCCTCGTGCCCCAGCGTCACGGGGTCGAACGAGCCGGGGCAGACGGCCACGCGCTCGGGTGCGCTCATCGGCTCCTCAGGGGGCGGGGAGGAAGGTCAGGAAGGTGTCGCCGTACTTCCGCGTGCGCGCGCCGGGAAGCTCGGGCAGCACGTCGCCGCGCCCGTGCTCCACGCAGAGCAGGGCGGCGAAGGGCACCTCGGCGAAGCGGCGGACCAGCGCCTCCGCGAAGCCCCTGCCGTACGGCGGGTCCGCGAAGGCCAGGTCGAACGCGCCCTCCGCCAGCCCCCCGGCGTAGCGCACGGCGTCGGTGCGCACGACCTCCGCCCGCGGGGCCGCGTCGAGCGCGTCCAGGTTCTCGCGCAGGGCGCGCAGGGCGGGCGGGGCGTTCTCCACGAACGTCGCGCGCTCCGCCCCGCGGGAGAGGGCCTCCAGCCCCAGGGCACCCGAGCCGGCGAAGAGGTCCAGCACGCGCGCGCCGGGGATCTCCGCCGCCACCACGCTCATCCACGCCTCGCGCACGCGGTCCGTCGTGGGCCGCGTCTCCCGGCCGGCCGGGGCCGCGAGGCGGCGTCCCCCCCACTCCCCGGCGACGATCCGCATCCGCCCGTCACCCGGCGGGGCGCAGGTCCACCAGCCGCGCCTGGAGCGAGACGCGCCCGTTCCAGACGTTCTCCTCCAGCTTGAAGGCGACGTCCAGGGGAGCGCCGGGCACGACGTCCGCCGCGCGCTCCGCCATCCCGAAGCCGATGGCCTCCAGCGTCCGCCCGCCGGCGGAGAGCGTGGCCTTCAGGTGCCCCTGGCCCACCGTGCGCGGCGCGGAGACGAAGACGCCGCGCGCCGCGAAGACCGGCGTGGCGTTCCCCGCGCCGAAGGGTGCCGCGTGACGCAGGAGGCGCACGAGGTCCGCGTCCGCCTCCGCGATCGTCACCTCCGCGTCGATCCGCACCTCCGGCACCAGGTGCTCCTCCCGCAGCGCGCCCCGCGCGTGGGCGTCGAAGGCCGCGCGGAAGCCGTCCACGCGGTCCTCGCGGATCGAGCACCCCGCCGCGGCCTTGTGTCCCCCGTAGCGCACCAGGTGATCGCTGCAGGCGCGCATCGCCTCGTACAGGTGGAAGCCGGGCACCGAGCGCGCGCTCCCCTTGCCGTCCTCCCCCTGCGCGAGGGCGATCAGGACGGTGGGGCGGTGGATGCGCTCGACCACGCGCGAGGCGACGATGCCGACGACGCCCGGGTGCCAGCCGGGCGAGGCCAGGACGACGCCGCGGTCGCGGTCCGGGTCGAAGGTCGCCTCCAGGGCGCCCAGCGCCTCCTTGAGCGTCTGCGCGTCCACCATCTGCCGATGGCGGTTCTCCCCCTCCAGCCGCTCCGCGATCTCCGCGGCCTCGGCCGGGTCGTCGGTGAGCAGCAGGCGCACGCCGTCCATCGCCGCGCCCATGCGCCCCACGGCGTTGATGCGGGGAGCGATGACGTAGCCCACCTGGGATGCGGTGACGTCGCGGCCCTCCAGCCCCGTCACCCGCAGGAGCGCCCGCATCCCCGGGTTCGGCGTCCGCGGGAGCACCTGGAGGCCGAGACGCACCAGGGCGCGGTTCTCCCCCCGCAGCGGCGCGATGTCGGCGATGGTGGCGACGGCCACCAGGTCCAGGAAGGCGTGCAGCCGCTCCTGCGGGAAGCCGGTCTCCGCCGCCAGGGCGCAGCAGAGCTTGAAGGCCACGCCCACGCCGGCCAGGCCCTTGTCGGGGTACCCGCAGTCGTGCCGGTTCGGGTTGACGACGGCGACGGCCCCGGGAAGGGTGTCGCCCGGGGTGTGGTGGTCGGTGACGATGACGTCGATGCCGGCCTTGCGGGCGCGCTCCACCGCCCCGTGCGCCACGATCCCGCAGTCGCCGGTCAGGATCAGCGTGGCGCCCGCCTTCGCGGCCGCGGCGATGCCGGCGTCGGAGAGGTCGTAGCCGTCGTCGAGGCGGTGGGGGACGAACGGCACGGCGGCCACGCCCATCATCCGCAGCGCGCGGACGAAGAGGGCGGTGGAGCAGATGCCGTCCACGTCGTAGTCGCCGTGCACCAGCACCGTCTCGCGGGCCTCGCGGGCGCGCCGCAGGCGCTCCACCGCGTCGCCCATCCCCGCCAGCCCGTCGGGCGCGTGGATCTGGCCGGCGTGGGGGCGCAGGAACTCGCGCGCGGCGGCGCTCTCGCCGTAGCCGCGGCGCACCAGCACGCGGCAGAGCACGGGGGGAAGGCGCAGCTCGCGGCAGAGGCGGTCGACCGCGGCCTCGTCCGCCGGGACGGGCAGGACCCAGCGGCGCTCGGTACGGGGGAGGAGGGTGCCTGGCATGCCTGAATGGTAGCCGGAAACCCGCCCGCCCGGCAAGCGGCCGCGGCCCCCGCGCAGACGGCGACCGGGGCCCGGCGCGCCTGCGCCGGACCCCGGTCGGTTGGACGCCGGAGGGCTCCCTCGCGCGCCCGCCTCAGGGCGGACGGCGCGGGCTCCGGGCGGCCCTCGCGGACCCCCGCGCCGGTGTACGGCCGGCGGGGCGCCGCGGCTGCGGCGGTCCGGGGCGAACGCGGTCCCCGGAAGCCGCCGGCACTACCCTATCTGATCACCCACATCACGGAGCCCAGGATCACCAGCGCCGCCACCACCATCACGACGATGTGCATGGCGCTGCGCCCGGGGCCGGGCACCTCCGGCGGCTGCTGCGGGACCGGCTGCGACCCCCCGTCGTATGGGGGCTCCTTCTGCATGTCCGACACCCGCCGCCTCCCGGCCGTCCGGTTTCCGCGCGCGACACCGCGCCCCGCTCGTCCTCCAAGCAACCGGCGTGCCGGGGCTTGCCGGGAGGCGGCGGCTCCGTAGCTTCGTACTCCCCGTTCGCGACGTTCCCCCGGAGCCCCGTTCCATGCCCCGCGAGCTTCCCCTGCTGCGCACGCCCCGCCTGACCCTGCGCCTGGCGACGCGCGAGGACGCGCCCGCCGTCACGGCCTACTACGTGGAGAACCGGCTGCACCTGGCGCCGTCGGGCCCGCGCATGACGGAGCCCATGCTCACCGCCGCCTTCTGGGAGGCCGCCTCCGAGGCCGCGCTGGCCGACTTCCACGGGGACCGCGGTGCGCGCTTCTTCCTGTTCCACACCGCGACGGGGCAGGTGGTGGGCTCGGTGGGTCTGTCGCAGGTGCACCGGGGGCCCGCGCAGTACTGCATGATGGGATACGGGCTGGCGGAGCGGTTCCAGGGGCAGGGGCTGATGAGCGAGGCGGTGGGCGCCGTGATCGCGTACGCCTTCGACGAGATGAACCTGCACCGCATCCAGGCCAACTACGTGCCGCACAACGTGCGCAGCGGCAAGCTGCTGCGCCGGCTGGGGTTCGTGGTGGAGGGGTTCGCGCGGGACTACCTGCTGCTGGACGGCGTGTGGCAGGACCACATCCTCACGTCGCTGACGAACCCGCGGTGGCGCGGGGAGTAGCGCGTCCTCTCGGGCGATGCCGGGGCGGGGATGGAGAACGGGGAGGCGCGGGGAGGTAGTAAGCCGGGCGAGCGGGAGGTGGGAGGACCGGCGCCGGCTCTCGGCTTCGTGCGCGGCGATTGCCCCTCAGCCCGGCCCCTCTCCCACAAGTGGAGAGGGGTGCACGACGTCCGACGATCGTGCGGGGCGCTTCGTCGGCGCTCGGGGGCGTAAAGTCCCCGGCCGAATACTACGACCGTCCTGGCGGACGGGATCTCGGCGCGCGCGCAAGTCCAGTCCGCGCAGGCGGACTTCGTGCTTTCCGTAGCCGCGAATTCATTCGCAGGCGGTCTGCCGGCTCCGTGTGATCCTGGTCGAACCGCGAGATCCCTCGCTCCCAGCACGAACGAAGCGGCGCCGGCTTATTTCAGCCGGCGCCGCTTCGCCTTCTCCCGCCTACCGGATCCGGATCGTGTCCGGCGGCGCCGTCCGGAAGGTGTCCGGCGGCGGCAGCGGCGGCGGGGTGACGGGAAGCCGCGGGGTGTCCGGGCGCGGCGCCGGGGGACGCGGTCGCGGAGGGGCCGGGCGCGCCGGGGTGTCGGGGGTGGTGCGCGGCGGCACGCTCGGCGTGGCGGCCGGCGGAGGCGCGCCCGGGGA
>JASLAX010000212.1 GCA_030146875.1 Longimicrobiaceae bacterium | reverse complement strand
GCGCCGGTGCCGCGGACGCGGCACCGGCGCCCGCCGCGGCGCCGGCGGCGGGCGGCCACGCGCACCACCACCACGGGTCCGGGTCCGTCGCCGCCGGGCCCGACACCGCGCGCCACACGGCCGCGGACGTCCGCTTCATGTCCATGATGATCGGGCACCACGCGCAGGCCATCGAGATGGCCGTGCTGGCCCCGACCCATGGCGCCAGCCCCGCCGTGCGCCGGCTGGCCGACCGCGTGGTGAACGCGCAGCAGGACGAGATCGCCACCATGCGGCAGTGGCTGCGCGACCGCGGCCAGCCCGTGCCCGAGGTGCGGCCCACGGCGGCGCACGCCGCCGACGGGCACCACGCCCACATGCCCGGCATGCTCACCGCCGAGCAGCTCGCCCAGCTCGACCGGGCCAGGGGGACCGAGTTCGACCGGCTCTTCCTGACCTACATGATCCAGCACCACCGCGGCGCCGTGGACATGGTCGCGGAGCTGTTCCGCAACCCGGGCGCCGGCGAGGAGGAGACGGTGTTCAAGTTCGCGTCCGACGTGAACGTGGACCAGGTCACCGAGATCGCGCGGATGCAGCGGATGCTGGCCGAGGTCGTCCTGGGGATGCCCGCGCCGTGACCGCCCCGCCGCCGCGGGTCCGCCCGCGGCACACCACCCATCCAAAGGAAGCGACGATGTCACGTCTTTCCCGGGCCCGCCGCGCAGGCGGGCTGCTCACCCTGGCCCTGGCGCTCGGCGCCGGTGCCGCCGGCGCGCAGGGCGCCTCCCCGCCCACCCCCGACCCGCGCGTGGGCCTGCGCGCCGGGATGGCCGACGCGGGCCAGGCCATCTGGAACCTGCGCCTGCTCTCCAACAGCCCCTCGGCCGAGGGGTTCGTGGGCGCCACCAACTCGGACCTGGCGTTCACCGGCAAGTACGCCATCCAGGGCAACTACAACGGCTGGCAGGTCTGGGACATCTCCAACCCCGCCCGCCCCACGCTCACGCGCGGCTACGTCTGCCCCGCCTCGCAGAGCGACGTGTCGGTGTGCAAGAACCTGCTCTTCATCTCCGGCGAGGGGCTGAGCGGGCGCCTGGACTGCGGCACCCAGGGCGTGCGCGACACGGTGAGCGCGGACCGCCTGCGCGGCCTGCGCATCTTCGACATCAGCGACATGGCCAACCCGCGGAACGTGGGCAACGTGCAGACGTGCCGCGGCTCGCACACGCACACGGTGCTGGTCGACCCGAAGGACAAGGAGAACGTCTACGTCTACATCTCGGGCTCGGCGGGGGTCCGCTCCCCCAACGAGCTCCCGGGGTGCGAGCGCGGGCTGCCCACGCAGAACCCCAACACGGCGCTCTTCCGCATCGAGGTGATCAAGGTGCCGCTGGCGAACCCCGCCGCGGCGGCCATCGTCTCCTCGCCGCGCATCTTCAACGACCTGGTGGAGGCGCCGGAGCACGGCGAGGCCCCCGAGGACGTGGCCGCCGCCGCCCGCCGCGCGGCCGAGGCCCGCGCCCGCGGCCGCTTCACCGCCCGTGCGTTCGGGGTGGAGAACGTGCTGCCGGACAACTTCGTGAACCCCATGCTGGACTCGCTGGTCCGCGCCCGCGGCGGCACCGGCGCGCCCACGGCGGCGGACAGCGCCAAGCTGCGCGAGGAGGTGCAGGGCATCGTGGACCGGATGTTCGCCCCGGCCCCGGGCCCGCGCCCCGGCCCCACGCAGTGCCACGACATCACCGTGTACCCGGCCATCGGCCTGGGCGGCGGCGCGTGCGAGGGCTACGGCTTCCTGCTGGACATCAGCGACCCGGTGAACCCGCGGCGCATCGCGGCGGTGGCGGACTCCAACTTCGCCTACTGGCACTCGGCCACGTTCAGCAACGACGGGTCCAAGATCCTGTTCAGCGACGAGTGGGGCGGCGGCGGGCAGGCCAAGTGCCGCGCCACGGACCGGCGCGAGTGGGGGGCGAACGCCATCTTCGCCGTGCAGAACCGGCAGATGCAGTTCCGGAGCTACTACAAGCTCCCCGCGGCGCAGACGGCCCAGGAGAACTGCGTGGCCCACAACGGCTCGCTGATCCCCATCCCCGGCCGCGACGTGATGGTGCAGGCGTGGTACCAGGGCGGCATCTCGGTCTTCGACTTCACCGACGCGGCGCGCCCGCGCGAGATCGCCTTCTTCGACCGCGGCCCGTCGGACTCCACCCGCATCGGCGCGGGCGGCTCGTGGTCGGCGTACTGGTACAACGGCGTGATCGTCTCGTCCGAGATCGCGCGCGGACTGGACGTCCTGGAGCTCACCCCCAGCCCGTGGCTCTCGCAGAACGAGATCGACGCGGCGAAGTCGGTGCGCCTGGACTACCTGAACGCGCAGGGCCAGCCGAAGTTCGAGTGGCCGGCGAGCTTCGCGGTGGCGCGGGCGTACGTGGACCAGCTCGAGCGCGGCAACGCGCTGCCCGCCGCGCGGGTGACCGCGGTGCGCGCGGCCCTCACCCGGGCGGAGCGCGCGACCGGCGCCGCGCGGCGCACGGCGCTGAACACGCTGGCGACCCAGCTCGGCCCCGACGCCGCCCGCTCGCCCGACGCGGCGAAGGTGCGGATGCTGGCGGCCGCGGTGCGCGACCTGGCCAGGTAGACGCCGGCCGGCGACGACGAGGAAGGCCCCGGGGAACGCTCCCCGGGGCCTTCCTCGTCTTCCCCCTCTCGCGGACCTCGCCTACGTGACGATGGTGAAGGAGCGGACCCGCCAGCGCCGTCCGAGCCCCGCGTCCACACCGTGGTGTAGCTGCCGGTCTGCGAGGCGGGCATCCCGCCCGGGGGCGAGACGGTGTAGCGCACGCTCCCGCGCTCCGAGATCTCCTCGCCCACGCGGGTGAAGGCGTCGGGCCGCGCCTCCACGTCGCTCATGACGGGGAGCGTCCGCGACAGCCACCGGGTGATCTGCGCCTGCCCGTGGAAGCTGTCGGGGCCCGCCACCACGTGCGCGTCCGGCACGAAGAACTCGGCGAGTCGCGCGGGGTCGTCGGCGTTCCACGCCGCCAGGTAGCCGCCGTGGGACGAGAGCAGCTCGCCGGGCACGGCGATCCCGGTGGTGGTGCCCGCGGCGACGGGGTCCACGACGGGGGTGGTGCCGGCGGTGGCGCACCCCTGCAGCGCGGCGGCCAGGGCGAGCGGAACGGCGAACCTGCGGTACGGGCTCATGGCGGGGCCTCCGGGAAAAGGGCGGGTCCATTGCGACGCGGCTCCGGCCGTCCCCTCCAGCACGAGACGGGCCCCGCCGCGGACGTCGCGGCGGGCCCCTCTCCGTCCACCGGGCGGCGCCGAGCTACGGCGCCGCCTCCACCTGGCGGATGGCGGCCTCCAGCACGCCGCGCCGGGCCGGATCGGTCGCGGTGTCCAGCACGGCGCGCAGGGCGGCCAGGTGCGCGGTCTTCAGCGCCCCCTCGGCGGCAGCAACTTCTTCCGTCATCCCAGGATGCCGGGCTCCCTGATCCACGGCGGAGGCGGGGAACGTGCTCCGCGAGCGCGGCCTGGCCGGGGCGGACTGCGTGATCTCCGGCATCCCCTTCAGCACGATCCCCGAGCCGCAGCGCGAGGAGATCCTGCGCAGCACGCACGCCGCGCTGCGACCCGGCGGCGCGTTCCTGGTCTACCAGTTCTCCCCGCGCGTGCTCGCCGACCTGCGCCGCATCTTCTCCCGCGTCACGCAGTCGTTCGAGCCGCTGAACGTGCTGCCCGCGCAGATCTTCCCACCGCGCGCCGCGACGGCGGGGCGGCTCAGTGCGCCGGCACGCACCGGACGCGCTCCAGCGCGCCGGGGACCCCTCGCTCCACCGGCTCCCACCCGCCCTCCGTCCACCGCTCGTAGCCGCGGAAGGCGACGAGGAGCCCGGCGGCGGTGAGCGGGTCCGGCCCGTCCATCAGGTGGAAGTGCAGGTGCGGCATGGTGGAGTTGCCGGAGTTGCCCACCGTGCCCAGCACCTCGCCCGCGGCCACGCGCTGGCCGGGGACGACGGTGACGCTGCCGGCG
The DNA here is from genome assembly GCA_030146875.1 of Longimicrobiaceae bacterium. Classification (GTDB taxonomy): domain Bacteria; phylum Gemmatimonadota; class Gemmatimonadetes; order Longimicrobiales; family Longimicrobiaceae; genus JASLAX01. The sequence continues at coordinate 10,887 of JASLAX010000212.1, read as the reverse complement.
CGGAGGTGCGCGTAGAGAGCAACGCCCTCGGCGCCCTGCACGATCGCGTGGTTGCCGGCCAGCGGGCGGTGGTCCCCGGGGACGGAGAGGCGGGGCGGGACGAGGGTGGTGCGGAGCAGCTCGGGGAGCAGGCGGACGGGGTCGCGGTCCGGCCAGCCCTCGCCCACGGCGAGCACGCGCCCGGGAGAGACGGCGCGCACCGGCTGGTCCCAGCCGTGGAAGGCGCGCGCGGGGATGCCGACGCTGAGGTGGCGGAGCAGGGCGCGCGTGCCGCCCGGGTAGTACCAGGTGCCGGACTTGTCCATGCGGACCAGGTCCAGCGCGTACCGCTGCGCGAAGAAGTCGGTGCCGTGGCTGGGGACCCGCTCGGCGGGGGTCTGGATGGCCCTCCACTCCCCGCGGAGCGGGAAGTCGACCACCGCGGCGCCGGAAAGGTCGAGCATACGTCTACCCCCTGTCGATCGCCCGCGTCAGCCCAGCGTCAGGCCCGAGAGGTTGGCCGCCAGGAAGGCGAAGAGCAGCACCACGATCACCACGTGGTACGCGCGGCGCTTCACCATCCCCAGGGACAGCACGATGCCGGCGACCACGAGGTTCGGAAGGGCCTGCACGGCGCTGGGCAGGGAGACGGGGTCCGCGCGCAGGGCGGTGGCGATCCCGGTGGGGATCAGGGCGGAGAGGGCGAAGAGGGTCCAGAAGTACCGCGCGTTCCCGGCGTAGTACTCGCGCAGGTCCAGCCCCGCCTCGGGCACCTCGTCGGGGAGGGCGGCGGAGGCGAGCAGGTACAGGACGATCAGGGAGATGGTGATGGTGAGGAACGCCGCGAACCGGCCCCACACCTCCATCTGGCCCATCCGGAAGAACCCCCACCAGAACTGCAGCACCAGCATCAGCACCACCAGCGACGCCAGCAGCGGCAGCCAGTCCCAGCGGACGCGGCGCCGCGCCCGGAGCAGCCTGTGCAGGCTGGACGCCAGGTCCGCGACCGAGAGCCCGATCAGGATGGAGACGAAGGCGAGCAGGTACTCGAATCGGCTCACGTGCAGGCGGCGGTGCCGGTGGGTAGGCCGTGGACGGGGAAGCCGCGACGCTCGGGGTCCCGAGCGGCCGTGCGCCGGCGTCGGACTTCCGGAGGGGGCGCTTCCGCTACGGCCGGGGATCTCGCGGCTGCGGGGCGGACCCCGGCCCGCAGAGGACCCGCGCCCGCTGCACGAGCACCTTCGCGGAGCGGCGCAGCTCGCGCGCCGCCTCCACCGCCGCCCGGGTACGGGCCGTCGCCGACTCCGCGGGCGGGAGCGCGTCGCGGTCCTGCGGTGAGCCGTCCATGGTCGTCCTCCCGTTGCGGGGACGTCACCGGGCCCGCACTTCGCGTACCGGAGCCGACGGGGGCGACCCTTCCCGGCCGCCCCTCCGCCCCTCCGCCCCCCTCATCAGTCAGCCCCCACACGCCTCCGCCAGCGCACGCAGGTCCCTCCACCCGTAGGTGGAGTCGCTGCGCCTGCCGTCCGGCTCGCGCACCCGCTCCCCGCCCATCGCCTCGTAGAAGCCGCACGAGGGGTTGGCCGCGTCGGCGAAGAGCACCATGGACGTCACGCCCTCCTCCAGGAACCTCCGCGCCACGCGGCCCATCAGCCTCCGCCCGATGCCCAGCCGCTGGTACCCGGCGTCCAGGTAGATCTTGGAGAGCTGTCCGGCGTAGACGGGCAGGTCGGCGCTCCTGAACCGCTCCCCCTTCGCGAACCCCACCAGCGCGCCGTCGGTCCGCTCCACCACGAAGCAGAACCACCCGTCCTCCTCCGCGAACGCCTTGCGCCACTGCCGCTCGCGCAGCTCCGCGGTGGGCGGATGGCGCACGCCGGGGTACGTGTCGGCCCAGAGCCGCGCGTGGAGGCGGGAGAGCGCGGGAACGTCGTCCAGCGCCAGGCCGCGGATGCGGAGCGAGGTCGCGGGATCCTCGCCGCGGGCGCGAAGGCGGCGCTCGTTGGCGGCCCGCGAGGGGCGCCGCAGGCCGCGCAGGAAGCGGAGGACGACGGCGAGCGGCCTCCGCATCAGCCCCCGCCCCGGACGACGGTGCCCTCGGCGGAGTCGGCCGGGGGGAAGGGGGTGCGGACGCGGCGCGCGGAGACCTCCACCGTGCCGGAGGTGAAGCGCGCCGCCTCTCCCCCGCCCACGGTGCGGCACCGGATGCAGCGCAGGCGCAGCTCGTACGGGTGGCCGTGCACGGGCAGGATCCTCTCCGCGGGATAGCGGTGGTCCGCCACGCTCCAGGCGAGCAGGTGCGACGGGTAGGGGCCGCGCCAGGTGGAGCTGTGGTACAGCAGGTCCGGCGCACCCTCCATCCCCGTCCTCGTCACCTCGACCGCCCAGCCGAGCTGCGCGTCGAGTCCTCCCTCGCGCCGGACCCGCACCCGCAGGCCGGACGCGAGGTCGCGCACCACCTCCGGCGTCGTGTCCGTGACCGCGAAGCTCGCGAGCACGCGGAAGCGCCCCTCGCTCCGCTCCGCCGAGCAGCCGGAGAGGAGGACCAGGACGGAGAGGATGGCGATCGGGCCGGAGAGGCCGCGCATACGTCCTCGGTCGTGGGAGGGCGGAGGCGGGGACTACCTGGCGTCGCGATGGTGCGCCAGCAGTCCGTCCCCTTCCCCGCCGTGAGCCCCCACGGCGCCTCGCCGCGCAGCCCGTCCAGCGCGCGCCGGAAGAGGGCGAGGCGCTCGCGAGAGGGTGGAGCGGAGGCCGGCGAGTGCATCCGCGGACGGCGGTCTACAGCGCCTTGCGGAAGTGGATGGCGCGCTCGACCTCGTCGAAGCCGTAGGCGCGGTGCGCCCGCTCGCTCACCGCGTTGTCCAGCTCCGTGTCGGACGCCAGCTCGCGGTAGCCGTGCGCGCGCGCCCACTCCTCCGCCGCGGCGAGCAGCGCGTGGCCGACCCCCAACCGCCGCGCGTCGGGATCGACGTACCAGCTCTCCACGTGCGGCACCGGCCCGTCGCACCCCTCCGCGTAGTCGCGCACGGACAGCTCCAGGAACCCGTTCAGCCCGCCTTCCTCGCGCGGGCTCACGAACACCGTCGCAAGGCTGGGGTAGCCCGACCGCTCGCCGGCCAGGAACATCTCCACCACGGTGACGTGCTCCTCGTCGGGCACGTGGGGATACAGGCCCCGGAGCAGGCGGATCCACTCGGACCCGTCCTCCGCCCCCACGGGTCGTACGCTGTTCGACGGCTCGGGCATCGGGGATCCGGGCTAGCGGTCGGGAGGAGCGGGCGGACAGCCGGTCCGCTGGACGGTGTACGCCAGGCCGGCGATCCCCCCGGCGCCGCCCCGGCGCACCAGGTGCACGGCGCCATGCCCGCAGCGAGCGTGGCCAGCGCGCGTGGGCCCCATCCCCGGCTGAGCGGCGCCCGCCGCCCGGCAGCCGACGAGCATGGGGAGGGGGATCAGCAGGAACAGCAGGAGCAGCAGGAGCGGCAGGAGCGGCAGACGGGGCGAGCGGACCACGGTCCTCCGTGGAGGGGGAAAAGCCGCCGTACGCTCCCAACCTCGGGTGCGTACGGCGGCTCGCGCAAGGACCTCGTCCTCGCGCGCGCAGGGCCGCTACCGCACCCGGTGGTGGTGGGAGGTCATGAACTGCCGCCACTCGCCGTCCGCGCCCAGCATGCGGGACGAGAAGACGCGGTGGTCGTCGCCGCGCATCTCGATGGAGTCGCGGTAGCGGGCCATCCCGCCATCCTCCGACATGCCCGGCCCCTCGGCCTCCAGCACCAGCGTGTCGCCCTCGAGCCAGCCGTCGTAGACCCAGAGGTACTCCATCATCGACGTGACGAAGGTGCCCACGAACCGGCCGCGCGAGGAGTCGAAGCCCAGCGTCATCACCGACGACACGGTGCCTGCGCCCGGCATCTCCCCGCCCCACTCGCTGACGATCCACAGGTCGCCCAGCGCGCGCACGGTCTCGGTGCCGGTCTGCTTCTCGGCCTCCTTGCCCGGCTCGGCCGCCTCGAACTCGTACGTCCACCTTCCCACCAGGCGCTGCAGCCAGCGGTGCTCCTCCTTCGGTTCCACCTTCATCCCTGCCTCCTGGTTGGCGAGTGGCGGCGGCGCGTGGACGCCGGGGAAGGCCCGGAGCCCCGCGCGAAGTGGCGCGCCGGCGAGTGTACCCGCCGGCGCGCCGCCTCACAAGACCCCTCGCCCTCCGCCGACGACGCCCCGGCGGCGTATCGACCGCCGCGGGAGCGGCCGTACGCTCTACGCCGGCGCCGTGAGCTCGAACAGGCCGACGGGGCGCTCGGACTCCTCCTCGCCCAGGGTCCACCGGGTGAACGAGACCCCCCAGCCCTCCGCCTCCAGCGCCTCCAGCAGCCGCAGGCTGGCGGCGCGGAAGGGGTCGGAGAGCAGGATGCGGCCGCCGGGGGCCAGGTTGCCGGCGAAGATCCGGCGCAGGTCCGGGTGCCTGGACTCGCCGTAGAGCACGTCGGAGCCCAGGATCCAGTCGTAGCGCTCGCGGTCGCCCCAATCGGCCCAGTCCGCCAGGCGGTGCTCGATCCCCGTCCCGCCGTTCCGCTCCGCGTTGCGCCGGCAGACGGACATGGGCACCGCGTGGCTGTCCGTCTGCACCACGCGCCCGCCCAGCGAATGGGCGACGATCCCCGGCAGCCCCGTGCCCGCCCCCAGCTCCAACACCCGCTTCCCCCGCAGGGCAGGGCCCCGGGAGGCGACCTCGTGCGCCAGCGCGAGGGACGAGGGCCACATGGCCACGCCGTACGGCAGCATGTCGCGCAGGAAGTCCGCCTCGGCCTCGCTCGTCAGGAGCACCCCGGCGTGCAGGACGCTCCACTCGCGCCCGCCCACGCGGAAGCGGGACTCGTGCAGCGGCAGGTCCCCGGCGGTGGTGCGCAGCACCTCCTGCTGTGCGGCGGTGGTCGCGCTCATCTCCCTCCCGGCTCCGCGCGCGGCCCCCCGCGCGGATCGTCGGCGCCTCCCGGTCCCGGACCCCCGCCGCGACCCCGGAAGCGCGTTCATCCTCCCTCCCCCATCAACCCCCCCGCCCGCGGCGGTCCAGCCGCCCCGCGGCGGTCGCGCCCTGCGCCCGTGGACGACGCGCGCGCCCGCGGGCCGCATCTCCGGCCGCTCCGGCACGGCAAGATCCCGACCGCTCCACGGCGCTCCGGGTCCCCGCATCCGCCCGCCCGGGCTCGGACGCGACACGGGGGACCCCCGGCCCGGGCGTCCCCTGCAAGCGCTCCACGCTCCGTCTCCCTCCTCTACTCCATCCGCGAGGCCTCGTCCGACGGGGCCTCGTCCAGCGAGCGCATGGCGGCGCGGAGGACGGCGGCCGAGCGCTCCAGCGCCTCGCGCTCCCCCGGCTCCATCTCGGGCGGCACCACCTGCACGGCGCCGCCCACGTCCACCACGGTGGGAAGGGAGAGGGCGACGTCGCGGATCCCCAGCGCGCCGTCCTGCACCCGCGACACCGTCTGCACGCGGCGCTCCCCGCGCAGGGTGGAGCGCAGGAGCGCGGCGGTGACGAGCCCGATGGCGTGGTTGGTGGCGCCCTTGCGGCGGATGATCTCGTACGCGGCGCGGCGCACGCGCTCCGCCACCGCCTCCTCGTTCTCCCGCCGCCAGCCGGGCCACCTCCGTAGCGGCGAGCCGCCCACGCGGGCGCTGGACCAGAGCACCACCTCGGAGTCGCCGTGCTCGCCCACCACCTGCGCGTGGATCGAGTGCGGGTCCACCCGCAGCTCCTCGCCGATCGCCTGCCGCAGCCGCGCCGTGTCCAGCATGGTCCCGGTGCCGATCACCCGCTCGGGGGGCAGGTCGGAGCTGCGCGCCACCACGTGCGTCAGCACGTCCACCGGGTTGGTGACCACCACCACCAGCCCGCCGTAGCCCCGCAGCCGCTCGCCCACCCCGCCCAGGATGCGGGCGTTGTCGCGCAGCAGGTCCAGCCGCGACTCCCCGGGCTTCCCTCCCCGGCCGGCGGCCAGCACGATCGCGTCCGTCCCCAGCAGGTCGTCCACCCCCACGGCGCGCACGGCGGCGGTGGGATAGAAGGAGGCGCCGTGGGCCAGGTCCATCGCCTCGCCCTCCGCCGTCTCGGCGCGCACGTCGGAGAGCAGGAGCTCGCTGGCGACGCCGGAGTGCAGCACCGAGATGGCCACGCTGCTGCCGACCCAGCCGGTGCCCAGGATTCCCACGGAGAGGTTCACGACGCTTCTCGCTCGGAGGGGGACGACGCGCCGGGAGCGCGGGGACGCCCTCAGCCCGGCAAGGCGGGTGCCCGCGGCCTCCCCCGCCACCCGGTGAACCGGCGGCGGCGGACGGGAGGAGAGGTCGCGCCGCCGGCCTCAGAACCCGGCGACGTGGTGGAGATAGCGGGCGTATCCGGTGGGGTCCGCGCCGTCGGGAACCGCCTGCCAGCCGCGGAAGGCGGAGGTGGGCGACCAGATGCACTCGCGCGTTCCCGCGTCCGCGCCGCGCGCCCCCAGGGGCAGCGCCTCCGCCGCCACGCAGCCCCCCGGCGCGGGCGCGGGGCGCAGCCGCGAGCCCACGTTCTGCCGGGCGGAGAGCACCGGGAAGCGCGCCCGGGCGTCGTTCCGGTCGCAGGTGTCCTGGAGCCAGTGGCCCCGGTCGCAGCTCGCGCGCGAAGGGTAGTTGGCGTGCTTCCCGCGGGCCACCCACACCACGGGCGCCCCCCGCGCCCGCCCGTCCGCCCACGCGAACGCGTCCAGCGCCCGCCCGCGGTACCAGCGGCAGCGCCCGGCCGAGCGCCCGAAGCAGTGCGCGGAGAGGAAGACGCCCGTCGTCGTCCAGCGCCCGTCCGCGCCCGGAGCGACGTCGACCAGCACCACCTCCGAGTCGCCCGCGTGCGCGGTGCACCTCGGCCCGCGCAGGCGGCAGACGGGCCCGCTCCAGCCGCAGTCGCGGTAGTACGCGGGGAGGTACGCCAGGCGCACCCCGCCCTCCACCGGCTGCGCGGCGAAGAGGTAGCCGCCGCCCAGGCGCGGCTCGGCCTCCCCCGCCATCCACGAGCAGTCCCGCCGGTCGATCCGCAGCAGCGGCGCGAACGCGCGCGCCAGCCCCGTCTCGCACGCGTCGCCCAGCCCGTCCCCGTCCGCGTCCGCCGCGGGCGCCGCGCAGGCGGACGGCGTCCACTCCAGGGCCAGGCCCGGCGGGGAGGCGGGCGCGCGTCCCGCCGGCGCGCACGACCACGCGGCGCCGGCCGCCAGGAGCAGCGACGCCGCGAGCATCCGTGCACCACGCCGGCACGACGTCATTTAGGGCCTCGGGAGGGGGACGCGTTTCCGAATCGACGCCCCTCTCCCCCGCGTCCCCCGTGCCAGGGCTGCGAACCGGGGTCCCGGGCGAGTGCGAAAAGCCCTCCGACGAAATCGTCGGAGGGCGCGTGGAGGGACGAAGTCGCCCCCTCTCCGCGCCGGCCGGAGGCCCGGGCTACGTCCGGAGGAAGAGGACCACGACGCCCAGCAGCAGCAGCGCGTACGCCCACGGCAGCGCCACGAAGGCCAGCGCCACGCGGCGCCACCCGAGCGTGGCCCACGACCCCACCACCGACAGGATGGGTACCGCGGGAAGGATCACACCCAGTAGGCCGATGGTGCGCCCCTGCTCGGTCGCGCCCGCCGCGGCGGCGCCCAGGATCACCCCGACCTGGATCGCGAACGCGGGAGCGATCGCCACCACGCACAGGACGGTGTTGACGATGACGATGGTCCGCGTGATCCGCTTCCGCCGGTCTTCTTCCCCGGGCGGGGCGAGGCTGCCGTCCATCGGTCCTTGCGAGGTGGAGGTCCCCGACGACGCGATCCGCGTCCGAGCGTCCCGGCCGCCCGTCCCGCGGGTCCGCCATCGGGCTCCCCGCCGGCCGTCACGCCACGCTGCAGGTCAGCGCCAGGAAGATCAGCGCCACGGCGACCACGGCGGCGATCATCGCCCGGAAGGCGCGCGGGCCGGGCGCTCCGCAGTGCGGACACCTCCCGGCGCGGACGCCGATCTCCTTCCCGCATTCCCGGCAGAGGACGGGCGGCATCGATCCGTGCGGCTGGTCTGGAGGGACATCGGTCCGTGGCGGGGGAGGAGGGCGCTCCGTCACCCGCCGCAGCGGGCGTGCGCCGCCATGAAGCGCTCGACCCGCGCGGGGTCCACCGCCTCGCTCCACCGGCCGCCCGTCTTGAACGCCGATCCCACGATGAACCCGTCCGCGCCCGCGTAGTAGCGCTCCAGGTTCTCCTCCGTCATGCCCGAGCCCAGGTACAGCGGCACGGGGCAGCGCTCGCGCACCTCCGCCACGTCCGCGTCGGTCGGGCACTCCCCGGTGGACGAGCCGGTGACGATCACCGCGTCCGCGCGCATGAACGCCGCCGCGGCCGCCGTCTCGCCGATGCCCACGTCCGCGGTGAGCGCGTGGGACGCGTGCTTCTTCTTCACGTCGGCCCAGACCTGCACCCGCTCCGCCCCGATCCGCCTGCGGAAGCGCAGCAGCTCCGCCGCGGAGGACTCGACGATCCCCTCGTCGGCCACGTGCGCATACGCGAACCCCTCCACGCGCACGAAGTCCAGCTCCGCCGCGTGCGCCACCGCCAGGGCCTCCACGTTGGCGCCGGCCAGGATCTGGATGCCGCACGGCAGCCCGCTCGCCTCCTTCACCGCGCGCGCCAGCACGGTCATGGCCGCGGTGATCTCCGGCCCCACGCCGCCGCGCAGGTAGGGCACGTCGTGCATGTTCTCCAGCGCCACGCCGTGCACCCCCGCCCGGCGATAGACCGCGCACTCCGCCACCGCGCGCGCCTCCAGCTCGCGCAGCGGCTCGCGGCTGGCGGGCGTGCCCGGCAGCGCGCCCACGTGCACCATCGCGATCACCGGCTTCGGAGAGGAGAACATCGCGGCCGCGGCGGTGGGTGAGGGGGATGCGTCGCGGGGACGACGGGGCGGCGGCATCGTCCCACGGTGCCCGTCTCGGGCTACTCGTCCTCGAACTCCCGCAGCCGGGCCAGGAAGTCGGTGAACGACGCCGCCACCACGGTCATGTTCCGGGTGGTGGGCGGCTCGCCCTCGTCCGCCTCGCCCTCGTGGTCCCAGAAGTAGACGCGCCCCCGGCCGGGGCCCTCCAGCTCCAGCACCCACAGGTTGCCGCCGGAGTCGTCGCCGATGGGGAGGAAGCCGGCGGGGATGCGGCCCCGGAACATCTCCATCCGCTTGGGCAGGCTGGCGTAGTACTCCCCGCGGTGCACGCCGAACAGGTAGTTGACGTCGCTCGAGCTGGGCCCCCGTTCGTCCTCGAAGTCGATCGTGTCCGCCCCGGGCTTTCCGCCGTTGTGCTCCAGCAGGAAGGCGCGGTAGTCCTGCGGAAGTCCGTACCCCAGCGTGCCCTCCAGCTCCACGATCTGGGCGTCGGAGACGGGCCCGAAGCGGCGGGATTCCAGGATCTCGGTCATCGGCGGGGCCTCAGACGACGTCTTCCGGCTCGGTGGACGAGGCTTCGCGGTGCAGGTCCGCCAGGTTCTGCTCGACGCGCTGGAGCAGGGTAGCGTACCGGCCCTCCTCGCCGCCCGCCATCAGGTCGGCGAGCGCCGCCTGCGCCTGCTCGTGGGAGCTGATCGCCTTCTGAAGGGCGAGCTGCTTGTTCTCCTGGGGCTCCATCTGGGATCTCTCGGCTCGGGAATGCGTCGGTGGGCTGCCGCGTGAGAGTAGCACGCCGCGCGGCGTTCCGCACCTCCCCCTCCGCGGTGCCGCGTCAGCCGCCGTCCGGCGGCTGCGGGAGGGTACGCGGCGCGGCGAGGGAGCCCGCGAGGGCGAGATGCGTGGCGAGCGCGCGGCGACGGTCGCGCGGGCTCCCCGGCGCTGCGGCGCGGCTTCCCCGGGAAGGGCGCGCGCCGGGGACCAGCCTACGCGTCGGCGGAGGTCCGCTGCAGGAAGGTCTCCTCGGCGCGCTTCTGGAGCAGGTCCTCCAGGAAGGCGACCTGCTGCTGGAGCCGCTCCACGTCCTGCTGCACGCGCGCGAGGTGCGTCTGCAGGCGGTCGACGTGGTCGTGCGTCGCGTAGTCGGGCCGGGGGCGGCCGGAAACCTTCGCCACGATCCCCGACACGCCGGGCAGCGCGGCGATCGCGTCCAGCCCCGGGATCCGGCTCCGGGTCGCGTCGCCGGGCAGCGCCTGCGCTGGGGCGGGCAGCAGGTGCTGGAGCGCGGCCGAGAACCGGAACGCGTCCTCCTTGCGGATGCGGATGCGCAGCCGCCCGTGCCCGGTGTGCAGGACGATCTCGTAGCTGCGCAGGCGGTTGGTGGACCACGTTCCCGTGATCTGCCCCGCCGGCACCTCCACCTGCTTGCGGGCGAAGCGCTCCTGCTTCAGGCAGATGAGCCGCAGGCTGGTGGCCACGATGATCCAGCGGCCCACCGGGCGAATGCGCGGCCGGCGGGCGCCCAGGAGCTTCCCCGCCACGATGCCGCGGATCTGCTCGTCCACGTGCAGGATGTGGGGAAGGTCGCGGAACTCGCGGTGCTCCCACCAGCGGTCGCCCTCGCCGATCTCCCGTAGCTGTGCGTCGATGGCGCCGCGATCCACTGGCATACGCTTCCTGCTGGGCGGGATGATGTTCGAAGGGTCCGGCGGGCGCGCCGGAGCGGTGCGCCCAATCTAGCAGAGGACGCCGGACCTTCCAAGCGGAGGGCGCGGCGGAAGATACGGAGCGCGCGAAAGAGCGCCGCGCGGCGCGGATCGAGGGGGTTGGGAACTAGAAGGCTGTTGAAGAAAACCGTCCGGCGACGGGCGTGGATAAACTTCGAGACTCCGCAGGGGTCCGTGCTCTCCCCGACCACCGCTCGGTTCCCAGAGGGGAAGGGTGCCTCGGCCTACCTCCGACGGTGTGGACGGC
>JASLAX010000144.1 GCA_030146875.1 Longimicrobiaceae bacterium | reverse complement strand
CTCCTCGGGAGCCTTGTCGATGTTGTCGAACGACACGAAGTCGGCCAGCCCCTTCGCCGCCTGGATCCGCGTGATCGCCGCCGTCAGCGTCGTCTTCCCGTGGTCGACGTGCCCGATCGTGCCCACGTTCACGTGCGGCTTCGTCCGCTCAAACTTGGCCTTGGCCATTGGTTTGAATCCTCTTTCGTAGAGGTGTTGGTGCAAGATGGCTGAATGGATTCCGCGCGGCGGGCGGGCCCCTCACGGACCCGCGCGCCGCGCCGGCGAACCGCCTCAGCCGCGAACCTTGGCGATGATCTCTTCCGCCTTGGACTTCGGAACCTCCTCGTAGTGCGCGAAGTGCATGCTGTACACGGCGCGCCCCTGCGACATCGAGCGGAGCGACGTGCTGTACCCGAACATCTCGGAGAGCGGCACCTGCGCGTTGATGACCTGCGCCTCGTTCCGCTGGTCCATCCCCTGGATCTTCCCGCGGCGCGAGGAGAGGTCGCCGATCACGTCGCCCATGTAGTCGGACGGGGTGACCACCTCCACCGTCATCACCGGCTCCAGCAGCACGGGGCCGGCGCGGCGCGCGGCCTCCTTGAAGGCCATGGAGCCCGCGATCTTGAACGCGATCTCGGACGAGTCGACGTCGTGGTACGAGCCGTAGACGAGCTGCACCTTCACGTCGACCATCGGGTACCCGGCCAGGACGCCGGTGTCCATCGCCTCGCGCATCCCCTGCTCGCTGGGCTTGATGAACTCGCGGGGGATCACGCCGCCCACGACCTTGTCCTCGAACACGAAGCCCTGGCCCGGCTCGGCCGGCATCATGTTGATGACCACGTGCCCGTACTGGCCCGAGCCGCCGGTCTGGCGGACGAACTTGCCCTCGACCTTCTCCACGGTCTTGCGGATGGTCTCGCGGTAGGCCACCTGGGGCCGGCCCACGTTCGCGTCGACCTTGAACTCGCGGAGCATGCGGTCCACCAGGATCTCCAGGTGGAGCTCGCCCATCCCGGAGATGATCGTCTGCCCCGTCTCGGCGTCGGTGTGGACCCGGAAGGTGGGGTCCTCGTCCGACAGGCGGCGCAGCGCCTCGCCCATCTTGTCCTGGTCGACCTTGGTCTTGGGCTCGATGGCGACGTCGATCACCGGCTCCGGGAAGGTCATCGACTCCAGCACCACCAGGTGCGCGGGGTCGCAGAGCGTGTTCCCGGTCGTGGTGTCCTTGAGCCCGATGGCGGCGGCGATGTCGCCGGCGCGCACCTCGGGGATCTCCTCGCGCTTGTTGGCGTGCATCTGGAGGATGCGGCCCAGGCGCTCGCGCTTGCCCTTGGTGCTGTTCTGCACGTGGGCGCCGGCGGCGATCACGCCCGAGTAGACGCGGAAGAACGTCAGCTTACCCACGAACGGGTCGGTGGCGATCTTGAAGGCCAGGGCGCTGAACGGCGCCTCGTCGGTCGCGGCGCGCTCCACGGCGGCGTCGCCGTTCTCCGGGTCGATCCCCTTGATGGGGGGGATGTCCACCGGGGCCGGCAGGAAGTCGATCACGCAGTCCAGGAGCTGCTGCACGCCCTTGTTCTTGAACGCCGAGCCGGTGAGCACCGGCGTCATGGCGCCCGCGATGGTGGCGTTGCGGATGGCGTTGCGGAGCTCCTCCTCGGAGATCTCCTCGCCCTCCAGGTAGCGCTCCATCAGCAGGTCGTCGTGCTCCACCGCGCCCTCGACCAGCGCCAGGCGGGCGGCGGCGACGGTCTCCTTGAGCTCGTCGCGGACCGGCTGCTCCACCCAGTTCTTGCCCAGGGTGGTGTCGTCGTAGATCAGCTCGACCTGCCGCAGCACGTCCACGATGCCGACGAACTTCTCGCCGTCGCCGATCGGGAGGTGCACCGGGAGCGGCCTGGCGCCCAGCCGGTCGCGGATCATGTCCACGCAGCGCTCGAAGTTGGCGCCGGTGCGGTCCATCTTGTTGACGAAGCAGATGCGCGGCACGCCGTACTTGTCGGCCTGGCGCCACACGGTCTCGGACTGGGGCTCCACGCCGGCGACGGCGTCGAAGACGCAGACGGCGCCGTCGAGCACCCGCAGCGAGCGCTCCACCTCTACGGTGAAGTCCACGTGCCCCGGGGTGTCGATGATGTTGATCCGGTACGTCTTGTCGAACCGGACCCACTGGCAGGTGGTGGCGGCGGACGTGATGGTGATTCCGCGCTCCTGCTCCTGCTCCATCCAGTCCATCGTGGCCGCACCCTCGTGCACCTCGCCGATCTTGTGCGTACGACCGGTGTAGTAGAGGATGCGCTCGGTCGTGGTGGTCTTACCGGCATCGATGTGCGCCATGATGCCGATGTTTCGGTACAGCGCGAGCGGAGTGGTGCGAGCCATGTCTCTCTATCCGTGATGCAGAAGCGCGGAGCGGGGGCAGCACGCTTGCCGCCCCCCGCCCCGCCGACCCTCCGAGCGTGATCGACTTACCAGCGGTAATGCGCGAAGGCCTTGTTCGCCTCGGCCATCCGGTGCGTATCGTCCTTCTTCTTGATGGTCGCCCCCTCGTTGCGGGAGGCGGCCAGCAGCTCGGCGGCCAGCCGGTCGGCCATCGTCTTCTCGCCGCGGGCGCGCGGGCGTAGCCCACGAGCCAGCGCATGGCGAGAGCGGTGCGGCGCTCCGGACGGACCTCCACCGGCACCTGGTAGGTGGCGCCGCCGACCCGGCGGGACTTCACCTCGAGGACCGGCTTGGCGTTGTTGAGGGCCTGCTTGAAGATGGCCTCGCCCGGCTGGCCCGTCTTCTCCTCGATCGACGTCAGGGCGTTGTAGAAGATCGCCTCGGCGAGGGACTTCTTCCCGTCCAGCATCAGCGTGTTCACGAACTTGGTCACCATCTCGTTCCCGTAGACGGGATCGGGGGTGATGGGGCGCTTTACGGCGCGCGTGCGGCGGCTCATGACTTACCTCTTCCCCTTGCCCTTGACGGGAGCGCCCTTGCCGGCGGGCTGGCCGGGCTTCGGCCGCTTGGCGCCGTACTTGGAGCGACCCTGGCGGCGGTCGTTCACGCCGGAGGCGTCGAGCGTGCCGCGGATGATGTGATAGCGCACGCCCGGCAGGTCCTTCACGCGGCCGCCCCGGATCAGGACGATCGAGTGCTCCTGGAGGTTGTGCCCCTCGCCCGGGATGTAGGCCGTGACCTCGAACCCGTTGGTCAGGCGGACACGCGCGACCTTCCGGAGCGCCGAGTTGGGCTTCTTCGGGGTGGTGGTGTACACGCGCGTGCAGACCCCGCGCTTCTGCGGGTTGTTCCGCATCGCAGGGGACTTGCTCTTGTTCTCGAGCGTCTGACGCCCCTTGCGTACCAACTGGTTGATCGTCGGCATAACGTCGGAGACCTGAAGGGATGAAGCGAAAACGCGTTCAGGCGAGGACGACTCGGTCCCCGCCGCCGCCTGGATCGGTTGGGCGACAGACCGAGAAACGTACACGCGAGCCGACCATATGTCAAGCCGAGGCGCTTCCGTCCACCCGGAGGGGGGCCGCGCGGCCACGGCCGGGTCCCCCCCGCCGGCGCGGCCCTCCGCGCCGATTGATGCGGTCCCCGCGCGCCGCTAGATTGCGTGCGGCACCCTTCCCTCCCCGCCACGCCCCTCCCGATGACCGCCACGCCCCCCGACGCACCTGCCCCGCCCGCGCCCGCGGACGCCCCCGGCGCGTCGCGCGCCTGGCGCTGGACCTGGCGGCACTCGGCCGTCTGGCTGGCGGTGTGGACGGTGATGGGCGCCTTCTTCGCCACCCGGCAGTCGGCCATCTCGCTGGCCATGGGCAAGGACCTTCCCCCGCTGAAGGACCAGTGGCTGACGTTCGCCGACGCGTACCTGTGGGCGCTCTTCACGCCGGTGATCCTTTGGATGGCGTGGCGCTTCCCGTTCCGGCGCGGGGCGTGGGCGCGGCCCCTGCTCCTCCACGCCCTCGCCGCGGTGGCGTTGACGCTGCTGAGCGTGGGCTTCAACGTGGTGCTGGCGTACTTCGTGTACCCCGACGACCCGCCCGTCTTCCGGGTGTACCTGGCGCGCGTGTTCCACTACGACGTGCAGTGGTACGTGATGGTGGCGGGGGCGGGGTGGGCGCTGGAGTGGTACCGCCGCTACCGCGACCGCGAGGTGCGCGCGGCCCACCTGGAGACGCAGCTCGCGCGGGCGCAGCTCCAGGCGCTCAAGATGCAGATCCAGCCGCACTTCCTGTTCAACACCCTGCACGCCATCACGGAGCTGGTGCACGAGGACGTGGAGGCCGCGGACCGGATGATCACCCGGCTGGGCGACCTGCTCCGCCTGACCGTGGACAGCGCCGGCACCCCCGAGGTGACGCTGAGGCAGGAGATGGACTTCCTGGAGGCGTACCTGGAGATCGAGCAGACCCGCTACCAGGACCGCCTGACCGTGCGCACGACCCTGGAGGACGGCACGCTGGACGCCCTGGTCCCCAACCTGATCCTGCAGCCGCTGGTGGAGAACGCCATCCGCCACGGAACCGCCCCCCTGGGCCGCCCCGGGAGCATCCACGTCTCCTCCCGCCACGAGGGCACCGCGCTCGTGCTGGAGGTGAGCGACGACGGGGCCGGCCTTTCCGCCGTGCCCCCCACGCGCGAGGGGGTGGGCCTGGCGAACACCCGCGCGCGCCTGCTCCAGCTCTACGGCGCCGCGCAGCGCCTGGACCTGCGCCCCGGCGACGGAGGCGGCGCCGTGGCCGAGGTCCGCCTCCCCTTCCGCACCGCCACGAAGGGCGCCCCCGCCGTCCGCGCGGCCGAGCCCGCCGCCGTGGAGGCGCGGTGAGCGGCGTGCGCGTGCTGGTGGTGGACGACGAGCCCCTGGCCCGCCGCCGCATCCTGCGCCTGCTGAAGCGCGAGGAGGGGGTGGAGGTCGCCGGCGTCTGCTCCACGGGGACCGAGGCGGTGGAGGCGATCCGCGAGCGGAGGCCCGACGTGGTGTTCCTGGACGTGCAGATGCCGGAGATGGACGGCTTCGGCGTGGTGGACGCGGTGGGCGTGGAGTCGATGCCCACCACCATCTTCGTCACGGCGTTCGACCAGTACGCCCTGCGCGCGTTCGAGGCGCAGGCGCTGGACTACCTGCTGAAGCCGTTCGACGCGGAGCGGTTCGCGCGCGCGTTCCAGCGCGCCCGCGAGCGGGTGGAGGAGCGGGACGGAGGCGACCGCACGCGCCGCCTCCTCGCCATGCTGGAGCAGCTCGACGCCGGCCGCCAGGCCGATCCCGAGCCGGCGCCGGCCGAGACGACGGGCCCCGCGACGGACGCCGAGGGCCCCATGGAGTGGCTGATGGTGCGGGCGCGCGGCCGCGTCCACTTCCTCCGCGCCGCGGACATCACCTGGATCGAGGCGGAGGGCAACTACGTGCGCCTGCACGTGGGGACGGACGCCTACCTGATCCGCGAGAAGATCGGCACGCTGGAGACGCGGCTCGACCCCGCCGCCTTCGTGCGCGTGCACCGCTCCAGCATCGTGAACCTGAACGCCGTGCGCGAGCTGCGCCCCTGGTTCTCGGGCGACTACGTGATCGCGCTCAAGGACGGCACGGAGCTGCGCCTGAGCCGCGGCTACCGCGACCGCCTGCGCGCCCGCGTGGGCGAGTACACCTGACGCGTTCTGCGTAGGGCCGTCCTCCCCGTCACCCGCGGCGACGCCGTCACTCCCCCGCGCCCGTGGGGAGGACGCCGTCTCCTCCCCCGCCCGGGTGGAGGGTGACGACTCCGCCGGACCCGCACACCGCACCGACATGCCGCACCACCATCCCATGCTCCGCCCGCTCCTCGCCGCCGCGCTCCTCGGCCTGGGCCTGCACGCCCCCGCGCTGGCGCAGGGCGGCATCGCCATCGACGAGCCGCGGGAGTGGGGGGCGTCCGCCACGCCGGGCGCCGTGCAGGCGCGCGCGCGCAACTCCATCCGCGTCTCCGGCGTCGCCAGCGTTCCCGGCGGCGTGCGGAGCGTGACGCTGAACGGCGTGCGCGCCTCGCTGCTCCCGCAGCCCGGGGGCGGCATGCGCTTCAGCGGCTTCGTGCCGGTGCGCGACGACACGCGCTCGGTGGAGGTGGCCGCCTTCCCCGCCGAGGGGCTGCCGGTGAGGCGCTCCTTCCCGGTGACGCCCACCTCCGCTTCGCGCGCGTACGAGCGACCCGAGGAGGCGTTCGGCGGCGCCCGCTTCAAGGGGCAGCGATGGGCGGTCGTGGTCGGCGTCTCCAAGTACCAGGACTCGGACGTAACCCCGCTGCGCTTCGCCGACGCGGACGCGCGGGCGTTCCACGACTTCCTGCGCTCCGAGCGGGCGGGGCTGGGCGGCTTCCCGGCGGAGAACGTGCGGCTGCTGCTGAACGAGGAGGCGACCTACCGCAACATCCGCAGCGCCCTGTTCACCTTCCTGAAGCGGGCGACGGACAACGACGTGGTGGTCATCTACTTCGCCGGGCACGGCATGGCGGACCCCGAGCGGCCCGACAACCTGTACCTGATCGCGCACGACACCGAGGCCGACGACATCGCCGGCTCCGGGCTGCCGATGAAGGACGTGGGCGAGGCGGTTCGCAGCCTCTACGCCCGCAGCGTGGTCGTGGTCACCGACGCGTGCCACAGCGCGGGGGTCGGCGGGCAGGGGACGCGGCGCGGCGGGGACAACCCCATCAACCAGGCGTTCCTGGAGCAGATCCAGGGGAGCACGGGCGGCAGCGTGATCTTCACCGCCAGCCAGGCCAACCAGTACTCGGAAGAGGACGAGCGGTGGGGCGGCGGGCACGGCGTGTTCACGCACCACCTGCTGGAGGGGCTGGGCGGCGCCGCCGACGAGGACCGCGACCGCATCGTCACGCTGGGCGAGATGATGGAGTACACGCGCGACAGGGTGCGCCGCGACACGCGCAACGCGCAGATCCCCTCCATCTCGCAGACGGCGTTCGACGAGGCCTGGCCGATGTCCGTCGTTCCCGACTCCGCCCCCGCCGCCACCCGCGGCGACGAGGGGTCCGCCACGACGGCGGCGGATCCCACCGGCGGAGCGCCCCGCCTCCCCGTGGGCCAGGCGGTCTCCTCCGCGCTGGACACGGGCGACCCCCTGCTGAGCGACGGCTCGCACTTCGAGACGTGGGCGCTCTCGGTTCGCCGGGGCGACCGGGTGACGGTGACCATGCGCTCGCGCGACTTCGACGCGTACCTCACCGTCTCGAAGGCGGGAGGCGGCTTCTCGCGCAACGACGACGACGGCGCGGGCGAGACGGACGCGCGCATCACGTTCACGGCCGAGGAGGACGCCGTCTTCCTGGTCCGCCCGAACTCCGTGGCGCCAGGCGCGGCGGGGGCGTACACCCTGCTGGTGGAGGGGTCCACCGCGGGCGGCGCGGGGACGGTGCCCGTGCGCGACATCCGCCTGGGGCAGACGGTGACCTCCGCCCTGGACGTGGGCGACGCGCTGGAGGGCGACTCGCTGCGCTACGAGGAGTGGGGCTTCGCGGGCAGGAAGGGCCAGCAGGTCTCCATCACCCTGAGCGCCGCCGCCTTCGACCCGTACCTGGTCCTCTCCCAGGACGGTGGGCGCTTCCGGGCGGAGAACGACGACGGCGCCGGCGGGGCCGACGCCCGCCTGCAGGTGACGCTGCCGGCCGACGGCGAGTACCGCCTGCGCGCCCGCGCCCTGCAGCGCGCCGGCCGCGGCGAGTACACCCTGGCGCTCTCGTCCCGCGGGATCGATGCGCGCGCCCACCCCGCGCCCACGCGCCAGCCGACGCCGCTCCTTCCCGGAAAGCCGTCGGCGGGCACCCTCTCCGCCTCCGACCCCGTCGCGGCGGACAGCAGCCACTACGACGAGTGGTCGCTCACCGGCCGCGCGGGGGAGCGCATCGCCATCACGCTGCGCTCGCCGGCGTTCGACGCCTGGCTGCAGGTCTACCATCCCGGCGGCTCCTTCCAGATCTCCGACGACGACAGCGCCGGCGACCGCGCCGCCGGCGTGATCTTCACCTTCCCCGCCGACGGCACCTACATCGTCCGCGCGAACTCCCTCCAGAAGCGCGAGACGGGCGCGTACACGCTGCTGGCGGAGCGGCTGCGGTAGGCGGGAGATGGGGGGAGCGGGGAGCCCGTCGAGCCGGGGGGGGCGGCGGGTGGGCGGATGCGGAGTCCGCACCGCGGACTTTCCTCGTCGTTCCAGAGGGCGTGGAGGCCCTCACCCGGCGGGCTCGGTCGTCCGCGCTCCGGGCCATAAAGCCCCCGGCCAGGAGCGGCGACCGTCCTCGCGGACGGAATGGCGGAGCCTCCTCCTCGATCAACTTCCTCAGAACGGCTGCCCTCGCGGGGGAACGGCCGCACCGGGGCGACGCCCGCCGCCGCACCCGGCGTTCTCCGCGCCCGTGCGTGAGGCCCCACAAGCACGAGCGGCCCGGGGACGAATCCCGGGGCCGCTCGCGTTCACCACATCGGACTGCGGAAGGCTCAGGCCTCCGCGGTCGCGATCTCCTCCACGGCCGCCGGTGCCGGGGGGGCGCCCTCGGCCGGAGTCTCCTCCGGGCCGAACGCGACCTCCTGATACCGGTAGATCCCGGTGCCGGCGGGGATCAGGTGGCCGATGATGATGTTCTCCTTCAGCCCCGCCAGGTTGTCCCGCGCGCCGCGGATCGCGGCGTCGGTGAGCACCCGGGTGGTCTCCTGGAACGACGCGGCCGAGATGAACGACTGCGTGGTCAGCGACGCCTTGGTGATCCCGAGCAGCAGCGGCTCGGAGCGGGCCGGGTCCGTACCGGCCTTGATCGCCTCCTGGTTGGCGTCCAGGAACACCGTGCGGTCCACCGTCTCGCCCTCCAGGAACTGCGTCTCACCCGGCTCGGTGATGCGGTTCTTCTGGAGCATCTGGCGCACGATCACGCCGATATGCTTGTCGTTGATCTTAACGCCCTGAAGGCGGTAGACCTCCTGCACCTCGTTGAGCAGGTACTCCTGCACGGCCCGCGGACCCTTGATCCGCAGGATGTCGTGCGGGTTCACCGGGCCCTCCGAGAGCCGGTCGCCGGCGCGCACGTAGTCGCCCTCGTGCACGCGCAGGTGCTTGCCGACCGGGACCTCGTACACCCGCTCGTTGCCGCTGTCGGGGATGATGATCACCTCGCGCTTGCCGCGCTTGATGTCCCCGAAGCGCACCGTGCCGTCGACCTCGGTGATGACGGCAGGGTCCTTGGGCCGCCGCGCCTCGAACAGCTCGGCGATTCGCGGAAGGCCGCCGGTGATGTCGCGGGTCTTGTAGGCCTCGCGGGCAATCTTCGCCAGCGTGCCGCCGGGCTGGATCGCCTCCCCGTCGCGCACGGTGAGCTGCGCCCCCACCGGCACGATGAAGCCGCGCAGGGTCACGCCGTTCGCGTCGTGGATCTCGATCATCGGGTGCAGCTTCTTGCTGCGGTCCTCGATGATGACGAGCTGACGGCGGCCGGTCGACTCGTCCAGCTCCTCGCGGACCGTCTCCTCGTCGACGATGTCGATGAAGCGGATGGTGCCGCCGAAGTCGGCCACGATGGGCTCCGAGTACGGATCCCACGAGAAGAGCAGGTCGCCCACCAGGATCTTCTGCCCGTCCTCCACGCTGATGGTGGCGCCGTACGGCACCGACAGGCGGGAGCGGACCGCGCCCTCCGCCGTGCGCATGATGATCTCGCCCTCTCGCGAGGTGACGATGCGGTCGCCCTCGGGCGTGCTGACCGTGGTGACGCGCTCGAACTGGGCGATGCCCTCCACCTTGCTCTTCCGCGCCGTGGTGGCCGCGATGCGGGCCGCCGTGCCGCCGATGTGGAAGGTGCGCAGCGTGAGCTGCGTGCCCGGCTCGCCGATGGACTGCGCCGCCAGGATGCCCACGGCCTCGCCCAGGTCCACCATTCCCATGGTGGCCAGGTTGCGGCCGTAGCACTGCCGGCAGAGACCGCGGCGCGAGTCGCAGGTCAGCACGCTGCGGATCTTCACCGACTGGATGCCGGTGTCCTCGATCACGTCGGCGATCTCCTCGTCGATCATCTCCCCGGCCTCGACGATCAGCTCGCCGTCGATCGGGTCGTAGACGTCGTCGGCAGCGACGGAGCCCACGATGCGGTCCTTCAGCGGCTCCACCACGTCCTCGCCCTCCTTCAGGGCGGAGACCTCCAGGCCCAGCACCGTCCCGCAGTCCTCCTCGGAGATGGTGACGTCCTGGGCCACGTCCACCAGGCGGCGCGTCAGGTAGCCGGCGTCGGCCGTCTTCAGCGCCGTGTCGGCCAGGCCCTTCCGCGCGCCGTGCGTGGAGATGAAGTACTCCAGCACCGTCAGCCCCTCGCGGAAGTTCGACTTGATCGGCGACTCGATGATCTCGCCGATGCCGCCGGTGAGCTTCTTCTGGGGCTTGGCCATCAGGCCGCGCATGCCGGCCAGCTGCCGCATCTGGTCGCGCGATCCGCGGGCGCCGGAGTTCATCATCATGTACACGGGGTTGAACCCGCCGCGACTCTGCTTGAGCCGCGCCACCATTGCGTCCGCCACGTCGTTGTTGGCGTGCGTCCAGGTGTCGATGACCTTGTTGTAGCGCTCGCCGTTGGAGATCACGCCGTTGTTGTAGGCGCGGGTGAAGCGCGCCACGTCGTCGTCGGCCTCGCGGAGGATCTCCTCCTTCTCGGCCGGGATCTCCATGTCCTCGATGCCCACCGACACGCCGCCGAGCGTCGAGTACCGGAAGCCGAACGCCTTCAGGTCGTCCAGGAACACCACCGTGCGCGCCAGCCCCACCGTGCGGTAGGCGCTGAAGATGATGTCGCCCAGCTCCTTCTTCCCCATGGTGCGGTTCCAGAAGCCCAGCTCGGCCGGGACCACGGAGTTGAAGATCACCCGGCCCACCGTGGTGGGCATCCAGCGCGGCTTGCGCGCCTCGCCCTCGTCCAGGTCCGCCGCGGGACGCGGGTCGGTCAGGAAGTAGATGGGCGAGTGGTAGGTCACGGCGCCGTGCTGCAGCGCCATCTCCACCTCGGCCACCGTGCCGAAGCGGCGCAGCGCCGTGGCCGGGTCGCGCTCCGAGAGCGGGCGCTTGCCGTCCTCGATGTCGGCGCGGAAGACAGCCTCGTGGTTGGCGCGCTCGTGCGTCAGCCAGTAGCCGCCGATCACGATGTCCTGCGACGGCGCGGCGATGGGCCGGCCGTTGGACGGCAGCAGGATGTTGTTCGAGGACAGCATGAGCACGCGGGCCTCGAGCTGCGCCTCGAACGAGAGCGGCACGTGCACGGCCATCTGGTCGCCGTCGAAGTCGGCGTTGAACGCCGCGCAAACGAGCGGGTGGAGCTGGATCGCCTTGCCTTCGATCAGCACCGGCTCGAAAGCCTGGATGCCGAGACGGTGTAGCGTCGGCGCGCGGTTCAGCATCACCGGGTGCTCGCGGATCACCTCTTCGAGGATGTCCCAGACGATCGCTTCTTCGCTTTCCACCATGCGCTTCGCGGCCTTGATGGTGGTCGCGAGGCCCATCACTTCGAGCTTGTTGAAGATGAAAGGCTTGAAGAGCTCGAGCGCCATCTTCTTCGGCAGACCGCACTGGTGCAGCCGGAGCTGCGGACCCACCACTATGACTGAACGGCCCGAATAGTCGACGCGCTTGCCGAGCAGGTTCTGGCGGAAGCGTCCGCCCTTGCCCTTGATCATGTCTGCCAGCGACTTCAGCGCGCGCTTGTTCGCACCCGTCATCGCCT